>JBGVCE010000100.1:0-3712 GCA_045226235.1 Anaerobutyricum sp. | reverse complement strand
GGAATACATATAAGGCTTACTGCCTCTCCATGATCCGTGATACTTATCTTAAGTTCTGCGATTACTTTGTTGAATACTGGAGAGAGGATGCCAAGGACGTCTATAAGAATATCAGGGGTTTGGAAGAGGATTTTCGTCTTACAACCCTCAGAGAGTTTATCGGCTTTGCTGCATCCCCCATGTTAGGCAGAACCTGTGGCGATATTGCATACCCGGATTTTGATTCCATCGAGGACTATGTTCAGCGTCATAATGCCAAGTGTCTGGGCATTATTATTGACCGGCAGATGCTGTTGAAATGGGAATCTTATCAGTCCATTGATGAATTGATCAGCGATATCCTTATCATTGAAGATATATACTGCCGTAATATAAAGAATATTGACAAATAGTGAGGAGGAGACATCATGATTATTTTGAATAAAGAAAATATGGTCTCTTACCTCCGGGAATATGCGCCTTCCGTCGTTCTGAAGGACCCTGTTTCCGTGACTATGATCGGAGAAGGAGAACTGGGAAAGGATGTGGAAGGAGACGGGTACTGTAACTATGTATACCGTGTATCGGATGGCACCCATTCTTACATTGTCAAACAATCACAGGAACACTTGAGAAGACGTGGTAAACCTATGGATCCGCGCCGGAACGAGCGGGAATATGAGATCATGAAACTGCGTTCCGAGATCGTACCGCAATATGTTCCAAAACTCTATGGAGTCGATCTGGATAATCATGTTTTTATCATGGAAGACGTCTCTAACCTAAAGCTGATCCGCTATCAGCTAAGTGAGAACCATCTCTTCCCGGAACTGGCAAAACAAGGGGCTCATTATCTGGCTGCCACCCATTTTTACACCTCGGAATTCTACTTAAGCTCCGCAGAATTTCGTGAATTGCTTTCTAAATATATGAATGCCGAGATGCGTGTAATCATGGAAAATGGCATATTCCTGCAGATCTTTGGTTCTGATAATTATGACCCTGCCTGTGGTCCGGAATTCGAAGCATTCTGCAAGAAGATACGATTTGACGACAGGCTCCTTTTACAGAGATACCGTCTGCGTCATCTCTTTATGAGTAAATCAGAAACATTAATCCATGGTGATTTTCATACATCCAATATATTTGCCGATGATAACAACCTGAAGGTCATCGATATGGAATATACTTTTGGGGCGCCTTTCTCTTATGATCTTGGTTTCATCATTGCCAACCTGATCATTCAGTTATGTTCCGCAGTTTTTCGCCCCTTTGAGTCGGGTTATCTGAGACAGAGATTTGTCTCCTATATCCTATCTATGATTCAGGGTTTTTACACAGACTATATCTATTATTTCTTCCAATTCTGGGATAAAGATGCCAAGCTGGAGTATCGCATCACGAATGGATACAAAGAAACCATCGCTCTTGATATCCTTAGAGAATGTTTTGGTTTTGCCGCCTGTGTAAATTTCAGCAGAGCAATCGGCTACATGGAGACGGAAGACTTTGATTGTATTGAGGACAATGCCTTAAGAACAAAAGCCAAGTTTTTATCTGTGGATATCGACAGAGTTCTTTTTGAGAAATGGGATTCTTATAATCATATTTCTCAGATCATTTCGGATATCATCGAGTTGATTTCCATCCATACATCAAAATAAAGGAAAAGCCGGACTTTACATTTTTCTCTGTAGAGTCCGGCTTATTTTAATTACATAAAAAAATCTAGAATGAAAAGACATTGAATCTGGATGTCATCACATCTAAATCTAATTTTCCCTTGTCAATTCTATACTTATCCAGGTAGCTGTAAGTCTCGCCCGGTTTTGAAGGCTGTCCATCATGGAATCTGTTGGAAGTCTCCACTTTTACTGTCAGCTTCCAGCTAGGTTCTTCGATGGGGCTCTGTTCAAAGTAGATATCAAATATTACAGTGCTATCATACTCTTCCCTGTACTCTCTGAAAGTGAAGGTCGGCACAGCAGCACCTTCCAGACCGTTCATCCTGCACATCCCGATAAAGTTCTTGATACATTTTAAATTGCTTTCCGTGATAGGAATATATGTCTTTGCCATAATCTGCTCCCCTATATTGATTAGCTTATTACAGACGAATAATAGGACCGCTATATATTGAATGAATTCATTCATATATACAGCAGTCCTTATTCATATTATGATATGTTATTGACCACTACTGCATCAGAGTGTCAACAATAGCTTTGTGTGGGTTCGGGATAATGGATGTGGATGTAACCTCACCACTGATACCCAGCTTAGCCAGGCAGGCATTAACTGCGGATCTCACGGAGGAGATCTCACCGGTAATAATCAGATAACCCTTTCCACCTAAACCTCTGGCAACTCTCAAATCAACGATATCAACTTTTGAAGCCTTTACTGCAACATCGGCTGCAATAACTGCGGTCAAAGCTGAGATTGTCTCAATCGCACCAATAGCCTGGATATTTTCCATCTTAGTAAATCCGGAGATTGCCGGAAGTACTTCCTCACGGATATTATCAAGGATGTGTGTATTGATCAGATAAATTCCACTTACAAGTTCAGCTTTACTCATCGCAGATTTTACAGGACCAACTTGTCCACCAATGATAATAATATATTTACCAGGGCACATTGGAGTAGCCAGTAATAATTCAACATTACCTGCTTTTACCATCTCATCAGCGGTCTGGATTCCAACAGGAATGCTTTTAATTTCTACAAATCCAACTGCTTTTCTCACTGTGTAAACACCATCCTTTATTTCTCGATTGTAATACAACCGTCAGCGATCGCTTTTACAGTACCGCTGATGCTAGCATGAATACAAGCACCTAACTTGCCTTCTGCAGGTTTTGCGATAACGTCGCCTTTTTCTACTGAATCGCCGACATTAACACAAGGAACTGCAGGTGCACCGATATGCATAGCAACTGGGATGGATACATGATCAATCTCTTTTGTCAGCTCTGCCATAGGTGCAGCAACATTATACTTATTGAGTCCAAGATCTGCAATCAGCTTCTTGATTGGGAATCTCTTGTACTCTCTCATCGGATGAGTTGCCTCAGGTTTGTTGTTCAGTGAATTTCTGATACCCTGTTTAGCCATGATACCTTTCAATTCATGATTAACCTTCCAAGGCTGGAGATTCATAATACAAGCATACTGGCACAGTCTACACTCTGAACATAAGAATGCGATCATCGGAGTTTCAGATCCGTCACATAAAGATCCGTAACTTGCAAATCTGATGGTCTTATTCGGAGCGATTCTGTGTCCTAACAGATTACGAGGACATACTTCTGTACACATGCTACAGTGACAACATGCAGCTTTTGCCTGATGGAGCATCTTAGATACATCCATCTTTACATCCTGGATCAGTTTATGATCTTCAGGAAGCACGATCAGTCCCTTTGTAGTCTTTGTAATCTTGGAATCTAATGGAACATGTTTGCCCATCATTGGTCCGCCATTAATAACTACATAAGGTCCTTTTACAGTCACACCGCCGGCCAGCTCAAGAGCTTCAGCCACTGTCATACCAAGAGGCAGTTTCATAGTGACATGATTCTTAACTTCCCCGGCAAATGTAACATAAGAGTCTGTAACAGGCTCATCATTATAATAAGCATTATAAATATTGAGCATTGTCTCAACATTGGAGACAATACATCCCACCATGAGCGGAATGCCACCTTCTGGTACAATTCTTCCTGTTACT
>JBGVCE010000099.1:0-7246 GCA_045226235.1 Anaerobutyricum sp. | reverse complement strand
TACCACCTTTCTCCTGGTGGTCTTCATCTGTCCGTGCTCTTTGAGTTTGTTCTCGATCAGTCCCATGGTCAGCTTGGTGGCATAAATGGGCACATTCATCTCCTTGAGCAGGTAGGGAATGGCTCCGATATGATCCTCATGGCCGTGGGTGATCACCAGTCCTTTTACTTTTGATGCATTTTCTTTTAAGTAAGTGAAATCCGGAATGACCAGGTCGATTCCTAACATCTCCTCATCGGGAAAGGCCAGACCACAGTCAACCACCACAATACTGTCCTCGTACTCAAATGCGGTGATGTTCATACCGATCTGCTCCAACCCGCCAAGGGGGATGATCTTCACTGACTCGTTAACCGTTGTCTTCAAGTTTTCTACCTCCATTTCGTCCCGAAGTAGAACAACCTAATGACGGTGTCTGCAGCAATTCTATATTCTGTTGTTTGAAAAAAGAACCGTCCATATACCTAAGTATCTGTTGGCCGGTACTGTAAAATTTGCCGCCTGACAGCCGCAAAAGCATTATTCCACTTCGAAATCCATGTCTTCCATTAACTGTTCAAATATCTTTGAGACGGAAAGCATCTCTTCCTCGTCCAAGACTTCCTCGTAGGTACTCTCCAGCTGGTCTGAGGAACCGCTTTCCTTCAGAAGAAAGGCATAGGCCTCCTCGCTGTCCTCTTCCACCGGAGAAACCAGCAGGTAATTGATTCCGTTAATCCTGGTCTGCTCCAGGATGGCAAGTTCAATCTCTTCCCCGTCTTCTGTATAAAAAGGAATCGATGCAAATTCTTTCATATATACCTCATACTTTCCGTCTATCCTTCAGTCTTGTGTCTCTTCTGTCATGGGATGGGAGTCCATATAACTCTGCAGGATCAGGGATGCCGCCATCCAGTCGATCCGTTCCTTCCGATGTTCCCGGCGGACTTTCCCCTCCATCAGGATACGCTCTGATTCCATGGTAGTCAGTCTTTCATCCCAGAGTACAACCTCCAGGCCGGTCCTGCGCGCAACCATATCCTGGAACTCCATGGTCTCCAAAGCGCGGTCTCCCAGCGTGTTATTCATGTTCTTCGGTAAACCAAGTACAATCTTCTCGACATCATATTCTTTTGTCAATTCATCAATACGGGCCAGAGTCTGTCTCAGCTTCTTGCCTGACTTCCTGTGTATCGTCTCCAGGCCCTGGGCAGTAATCCCCAGACTATCGCTGACAGCAACTCCTACCGTCTTCGTCCCGTAATCGAGACCCATCCATCGTCTTTTCATTCTTTTTCAAGCTGTGTATTAATATAGTTCTCGAAGAGAACCTCAAGGATCTCGTCCCTTTCCACCTTCATAATGACACTTCTGGCGTTATTATGGCTGGTAATATAAGTGGGATCTCCGGACATAATATACCCTACGATCTGGTTTACCGGATTATAGCCCTTCTCCTTCAGCGCTTGATACACGTCTCTTATGATGGACTCAACGTCATATTCCTGTTCTTTTACAACCTGGAAAAATTGTGTATTGTTGTTCGACATGGTTACCTCCTAACATGAGATGAATATACATACTATAACATAATACTATGATTAGTGTGAAAATTCAATGGAAACTTTCCCCAGTATCAGATTATCTCCCAGTTTCTCCTGAAGGATTACCGGCAGGACCCGGTTGGACTTAAGCTCCACCGGGCAGTCCCGGCATGGGACCAGAACCTTGATATAATGTCTGGTATAGCCCTGATAATAGCTTTCGCCCTCATGGACCACCTGTTCTTCCAGCAGTACTTCTTCCCGGCATCCCAGATAAGAGTCCTCATAGGCTTTCCTGTGCCGGGCAGACATCTCCAGAAGGACGTTGGACCGCCTGGTCTTTACTTCCTCCGGCACATGGCCCTTCATGGTCTCGGCTCTGGTTCCTTTTCGCACGGAGTACTTAAAGATGTGCATCTCATAGAGATTGATCCTCTCCAGATAATCCACGGTGCTGGAGAATTCCTCCTCCGTCTCCCCCACAAATCCCACGATCACATCCGTGGTCAGTGCGGGCCTGTCATAATATTTTCTTAAAATTCCCAGGGCCTGCTCATACTCTTCTGTACTGTACCTGCGGTTCATGCGGCGCAGGGTCTCATCACATCCGCTTTGTAAGGATAGATGAAAATGTGGACAGACTTTCTCATATCGGGTCAGTCTGCGAACGAAATCCTCTGTGATGATGCGGGGTTCCAGGGAACTGAGCCGGATCCGCTCGATTCCTTCCACCTGGTTAACCTGGCCGATGATGGACAGAAGGTCCGTATCCCCCAGATCTTTCCCATAGGAACTCAGATGGATCCCCGTGAATACGATCTCCTTAAATCCTCTCTCCGCCAGATTTCTGACCTCGGTCAGGATGTCTTCCGGTCGGCGGCTGCGGATGCGGCCTCTGGTGTAAGGTATGATACAGTAGGAACAAAACTGGTTGCACCCGTCCTGAATCTTCAGATAAGCTCTGGTATGGCCGCTGACATTGGTCACAAAGAGGGGTTCGTATTCCGGCTGGCGGGACAGATCGATGACTTCGTGAATCCGTTCCTTCTTCCGATAGTAGTCTTCTATAATTTTTGCGATGTCTTTTTTCTTATTATTTCCCACCAGGATATCCGCCATCCCTGTCTCGAGAAGGGTTTCCTCCTGGGCTTGGACATAGCAGCCTGCAGCTACGATGACCGCGTCAGGATTCTTCTTCCTGGCCCGGCTGATCATCTGCCGGCTCTTGCGGTCCGCCATGTTGGTGACGGAGCAGGTATTGATGATATAGATATCTGCCTGGTCCTTGAAATCCACGATCTCGTATCCCTCTGATTCCAGGATCTCTTTCATGGCGTCGGTCTCGTATTGGTTGACTTTGCATCCCAGGGTGAGAAATGCAGCTTTTGTACTCATATATGTATCCTTATCTCCCCTTTTCCTGCCGCTAAAAGTTCCCTTTGCAGATTGTTGACTTTTCCTCTAAAAAAAGGTACTATTAAAACAGAATATAAACATAAATTAAAGGGGGATTTTTCCGATGAAAACAGTGAAAGTTTCTTTAAATTCTATTGATAAAGTAAAAACTTTTGTCAATCTGATCAACCGCTTTGATGCAGAGTTCGATCTGGTTTCCGGCCGCTATGTAATCGATGCCAAATCCATCATGGGTATCTTTAGTCTGGATATCTCCAAACCGATTGATCTGAATATCCATCACACGGACAATCTCGATGAGATTCTTACCGAACTGGCACCGTACATCGTGGAGGGAGAAGAATAATCCTGATCTCACGATCCTGTCAGCAGGTTGGTTTATAAAAAGGTTATGAGGAAAGCGTAATGCTTTCCTCTTTTTTTAATGGGCATGAATTTTGATCAGTTCCTCGGTTTCTATGGCAGTTTTCAGGAGGTCGTCGATGCAGTCCTCCAGCTTGCGTTCGGATTTCTTGATTACATCCAGCCGCGGTTTGGTCACAGGATGCTTTGCCACAAAGATGGTGCAACAATCCTCATAAGGCAGGATGGATGTCTCATAGGTTCCGATTTTCTCGGAAATGCTTATGATATCCTGCTTATCCATCCCGATACAGGGACGGAATACCGGCATGGAACATACTTCGTTGGTTACGAAGAGGCTCTGCATGGTCTGGCTGGCCACCTGACCGATACTCTCCCCGGTAACCAGGGCCAGACATTTGCTCTCTTTGGCAAAATGCTCGGCAATCTTCATCATATAACGGCGCATGATGATGGTCAGCTCATCGTGGGGGCACTTCTCATAGATAGCCATCTGGATATCCGTGAAGTTCACGATGTGGAGGCGGATGGGGCCGGTGTATCTTGCGATGATCTTAGCCAGGTCCACCACCTTCTGCTTAGCCCGCTCGCTGGTGTAAGGAGGAGCGTGAAAATAGGTTGCCTCAATGCTGACTCCACGCTTGGAGATCATGTAGCCGGCCACAGGGCTGTCGATCCCGCCGGACAGAAGCAGCATGGCTCTTCCGCCGGTGCCCACAGGCATACCGCCGGGTCCCGGGATCTCGTCGGAATAGATGTATACTTTATCACGGATCTCCACAGTGAGGCTTACGTCCGGGTTGTGAACGTCCACCCTAAGGTCCTCGAATTCATCCAGAAGTTTTTCTCCCAGAAGGGCAGCCACTTCCATGGACTGCATGGGGTAGCTCTTGTCCCCCCGGCGCACAAATACCTTAAAGGTAAAATGAAAGTCGTCGTACCTCTCATGCATATAGGTTTTAACTACTTTTTCGATATGTTCAAAATCCTTGATGTCTTCCATCAGGATGGGACAGATTCCGGATATGCCGAAAACATGGGACAAGGCTTCCACCACCTCGTCATAGTCAAATTCTTCCATGCACTCGGCGAAGACTCTGCCGGATTCCTTACGGATGGAAAAAGGAGCGATGTGATCCAGAGCATAGTGCATCTGGCGGATCAAAGCGTCCTCAAACACGTACCGGTTTTTTCCTTTCACACCGATCTCTGCATATTTGATCAGAAATGCTTTATAATTCATCTTATCTTATTACCTCATCTTCTTGTAAAACGTCTCAACACAGGAAGCAGTTCCTTCAGGACATCCACACATTCGTCCGCCTCAGCCACCGTATTATATAGAGAGAAGGAGAATCGCAGGGTGGATTCATAGTAGTCTTTGGTCAGGCCGATACCTTTTAGGGTCCCGCTGACCTCCGGCTTGTTGGAGGAGCAGGCAGATCCTGCGGACACGTAGATGCCTTTGTCTTCCAGGGCATGAAGGAGAACCTCACTTCTGACCCCGGGGAAGCTGACGCTGGCGATATGGGGAGCCTGACCTGAGTTGTCCTTCACATTTTCAATCTCCTTAAGAACCCGGCTCAGGAAATGATCTTTCACCTCTCTGATGGCATTCATCTTCTCTTCATGGTTTTCGTAGATCAGCTGGCAGGCCTTGCCAAGTCCTGCGATGCCAGGCACATTTTCTGTTCCGGACCGCATGCCTTTCTGCTGATTGCCGCCCCAGAGGATAGGCTTGATTCTGACACCGTTCTTAACATAGAGGAAACCGATTCCTTTTGGCCCATGAATCTTGTGACCGGAAACAGACAGAAGGTCTACCTTCCATTTCCGGGGGTAGAGATTCAGCTTGCCGTAGGCCTGGATACAGTCTGTATGAAAAAGGATGGCCGGATCGAAGGATTTAACAATCCTGCCGATCTCTTCGATAGGTTCTATGGCGCCGATTTCATTGTTGACGCACATAATGGACACCAGCAGGGTGTCTTTCCGCAGCGCCTTCTTCAGCTCATCAAGGTCAAGGATTCCCTTTTCATCCACCGGCAGATAAGTCACTTCAAATCCTTCTTCCTCCAGAAATCCCAGAGGATTATAGACGGAGGCATGTTCAATCCGGGAAGTGATGATATGCCGCCTGGTCCTTCTGCCTGCCAGGGCAGTCCCCAGCAAAGCCAGGTTGTTGGACTCGGTTCCTCCAGAAGTAAAATAGATCTCCTTGGGATCCACTTTCAGGCTTTTGGCGATGATCTCCCGGCTGGCGTTTACATACTGTTCCGCATGGAAACCCTTCCGGTGCATGGAGGATGGATTACCGTATTCTACGTCCATCACCTCAGTCATGATCTGTCTGACCTCGGGAAAGACCCTTGTGGTTGCTCCGTTATCAAAATATATCTCTCGCATTTTTCTCCTCCATTCTGACCCATTAGTTTTTTACAATAACACAAAATACCGGTCTTGTAAATCCTTAACTGCCGGGGATTGATATTTCCTTACGCGGAAAAAGCGGCGCTGCCGCGCCGCTCTCTCCATTAGGTTAGTATTGGTTCGTATATGAATAGTATTATACGCTTCGTAGATTCCGGACTCCATCGGTTATTAAACCGGGTAGGCTGCATTTTCCGTGTCCGCCTTATCCGGATCGATCTTATTCTGCTGGGCAGCCCGGTACCGGAAGAATTCTTCCGCTACCTGCGGGAAGAGGGCGTAACTGAGTACGTCTTCATCCTGCTGCTTCCACTGGGCCATCTCCGCCTCCAGCTTCTCCAGCTGGGGTTCGATCAGGTCCGCAGGTCTGCAGGTGATCGGTTCTTCGTCCCCGATGGCTTTCTTCTGTACCTCAGGGTTCACCGGTTTTACGGTCTGGCCGTACTCTCCTTTAAGAAGAGCCTTGGATTCCTTGGTGATCATCTTGTACCTCTCGCCGGTCAGGACATTTAAGACAGCCTGGGTACCTACGATCTGGGAAGACGGGGTAACCAGCGGGGGTTCTCCGTAATCCTTTCTTACCTTAGGAACTTCATCCAGCACTTCGTAGAAGCGGTCGGAAGCTCCCTGTTCTTTTAACTGGGATACCAGGTTGGAGAGCATTCCTCCCGGAACCTGATACATCAAAGTCTTGATATTAACGCCCATTACCTTGGGGTTAAGAAGTCCGTTCTCCAGGCACTCTTCCTGCAGAGGACGGAAATAATCTGCGATTTCTCCCAGAAGCTTCTGGTTCAGTCCGGTGTCACGGTCTGTGCCCCGGAAGGTCTCCACCATAACCTCTGTTGCCGGCTGGCTGGTTCCCAGGGCAAATGGGGACATGGCGGTATCAATGATATCCACACCGGCCTCCGCTGCCTTGAGGTAGGTCATGCTGGCCACACCGCTGGTGTAGTGGGTGTGAAGATCGATGGGAAGGCTGGTTCCTTCCTTCAGGGCTTTCACCAGTCGTTCTGCCTCGTAGGGGATCAGAAGACCGGCCATATCCTTGATACAGATGGAATCTGCTCCCATCTCCTCGATTCGTCTGGCGGTTTCCTTCCAGTAATCCAGGGTATATGCATCTCCCAGGGTGTAGGATAAGGCTACCTGGGCATGTCCCTTCTCCCGGTTGGAAGCATGGACTGCAGTTTCCAGGTTACGAAGGTCATTCAGACAGTCGAAGATTCTTATGATATCGATACCGTTGGCGATGGATTTCTGTACGAAATACTCCACCACGTCATCAGAGTAGGGTTTGTAACCCAGGATGTTCTGCCCTCGGAAAAGCATCTGCAGCTTGGTGTTCTTGAATCCGTCCCTAAGCTTGCGCAGGCGGACCCAGGGGTCTTCCTTGAGGAAACGGAGGCAGGCATCAAAAGTGGCGCCGCCCCAGCACTCCACAGCATGATAGCCCACCTGGTCCATCTTGTCGATGATGGGCAGCATCTGGTCTGTCGTCATTCGGGTTGCAA
>JBGVCE010000098.1:0-2160 GCA_045226235.1 Anaerobutyricum sp. | reverse complement strand
TGCTTTACATTTGCCCCTGCGAAATGTACCACCGACCCAGCAGGTATTAAGTCCTAACATCTGAGCAGCCAGAACCACTTTCTGACCATAATATCCGCCTAATTCTTCCAGATTCTTATAGATCTTAGGCCCCACGATAGCTATGTAATTCTTTACATTGGTAAATACACCATAATGGGCCAGAAACAGATCGAAACATTCTGGATCATCCTGGATCAGCTGGATGTGCAGTCCGCTCTCTTCATTACTTGCGGAAATCATTTCCTGAAGTTTCGACGCGATATCTTCCGGTATAGGCTCATCTTTGTATTGTCTAACACTATGTCTCTCTTTGATTGCTTCTTTGATATCCATTGTTTATCCCCCTTTTGTTATCATATCTATGTTTAACGATTCTCTACTCTTCGTCTTCCACTCCCAGCCCATAATAGAGCAACTCATTATATTTCCTGTTATAGTAATCATTCGCTTTCTTCTTCATCCACCGATCCCTGTCGTCGACGATGGCCAGCATCTCATCGGCAATCTCTTCAGCAGATCTCGGCTTGGCGTGTCCCAGGTAACGGATCATCTGGCTCATGGTCATCTCCGTCCCCAGGCTGTCTGCGATGGCCTTTCCGAATTCCTCCGGATAACCCATGCGGACGATGGTTTCTACTAATTCCTGATGAATTCTTTGTCGCTGGTTCATAGTTGCGTCACCTTACATAAATACTTCGGTGGTACTTCCTTCGTGAGCCATATCTGGTTTGCGGATAGGAAAAACTGATATCCATCCTCAGCCATCTTCTTACAGTCGATTTCATAGATAATCGGTCTTCCATGCCGGCTGCCGACCTTTTTGGCAGTTGCCATATCTGTAGAGAGATGGGCATACAGACGGCTCTTTCGAATCAATCCCTGGACATCTGCCCATCCATGCTCGTCTATGGAGATCCCGATGGTTTCCGGTTTATGGCGGAGGATCAGGGAAATGAATTTGCTGGTTTTTGTCATCTGATTGCCGGTTCGTCTTTTCTTCATCCTGTATCTCCTGCCTCCGTTTTAGATTACTTTCTTATGAATAAAAAACATTTCACACTTATTTATCTTTTTGTATCTATATTATAAGTCATGTCAGCACACAAAATCAATCTAATGTCGGAAGACCTTATAGTTATTCATTAAGTAAAATCGATGATTGAAAGTGATGAAAACATATACTATAATCATACCACGGGATTCCTCCTAGGAGGGAGACCTATATGAGAAGAAGAAAGACACTTCAGGAACTGACAATTATGGATGGCTTCCTGTTTGGCGCAGTCATGTCGGATCCGGAAAACTGCCGGATTCTGCTCGAGAGGGTACTTGAGATTCCCATTGCCCGGGTAGAAGTGATCCAGGAAAAAAGTCTGGTGTATCATCCGGAGTACAAAGGAATCCGGTTAGACGTATTTGCCAAAGATGACAATGAAAATCGATTTGACGTAGAAGTTCAGATCCGCAACTCCCCGGTCGTAAAAAGAAGCAGGTACTACCACTCTCAGATGGATATGGATATGCTTCTGAGCGGCGTGTCCTATAAAGATTTGCCAGATAGTTACGTTATCTTCATCTGTGGCTACGATCCATTTTCCCTAGGCAAGTATCGTTACAGAATAGAAAGTCACTGCAGGGAGTGCCCTGAGATAGACTACCAAGATGGTATCCATACTATCATCTTAAACAACCATGGAACGAATCCCGAGGAAGTTCCTAAAGAATTAGTCAGTTTTCTGGAATTCACAAGAAAACCTCTGGATGAAAGTGAAGAGAAAACAGAAGATGATTATATCAGTATGTTGCAAGAAACCATACGTGAGATAAAAAGCAGCAGAGAGATGGGGGAAAGATATATGACATTCGAAGAAATGCTGAAAGAAGAACGTGAAGAAGGCCGTGAAGAAGGTCGCGTGGAAGGCCGCGTGGAAGGTCGCAATTCATTACTTATTCAACTTGTGAATGATGGTGTTATCACCTTGGAGCAAGGATCAAAAGCCATCGGAATATCTACAGACGAATTCCAACAATTGATATCAGATTCAGCCAAATTATAATCAATGTCTATTAAAAAACGGAGGAATCCTGTTTTTACATAAGAAGAGAATAGATATCGATTAAACAGTTTAGTCCTAATAG
>JBGVCE010000097.1:0-4944 GCA_045226235.1 Anaerobutyricum sp. | reverse complement strand
GATACGGCGGTTACCATCCGCATACAGGATCAGGATATGTTCGCCGAGATTGATGGGCAGAGTATCCGGCTTATGGATAACCTTCCCGCTTCCTACACCGGAGATCTGGAGCAGGTCAAGGCAGAGATGGACGACATCGTAGGTCTTACCAAAGTGAAAGAATACATCTTCTCTCTGGAAGAATATTATCGCACCAGCCGCAGGCGAAGCGAGGCCGGTCTCAAGGCTTCAGAAGTTTCGAAACATATGATCTTCACCGGTAATCCCGGAACCGGAAAGACTACCATCGCCAGGATTATCAGCCGTTATCTTAAGGCCATCGGTGTCCTGACCGGAGGCCAGCTGGTGGAAGTATCCCGGGCAGATCTGGTGGGCCGTTATGTGGGCCATACCGCGCCGTTGGTACAGCAGGTGATAAAAAGCGCCATCGGAGGAGTCTTATTTATCGATGAAGCTTACTCCCTCTACCGTGGCAAAGATGATGCTTTCGGCCTGGAGGCTATTGATACTCTGGTAAAAGGTATGGAGGATAACAGGGATAATCTCATCGTGATTCTGGCAGGTTATTCCAAGGAAATGGCCCTTTTCCTCACATCCAATTCCGGCCTTAAGAGCCGGTTCCCAAACATTATCGAGTTCCCGGATTATACCGGCCAGGAATTGCTGGACATCACCAAAATAACCGTAAAGTCCAAGGGTTACGTCCTGGATTCGCAGGCAGAAGAAGCTCTCCTGGCTTTCTATAACGAGGTCCAGGCCTTTCATTCCGACACGGCCGGAAACGGCAGACTGGTCCGGAATAAGGTGGAGGAAGCCATCCTCAACCAGTCACGCCGGCTGGTTGCAGAGCCGGAGGCAGACCTCTCCCTGCTGGAACTGAGAGATTTTGAGCTGGATGAAATACCTTCAGCCTGAAAAAATAAGCGCAGAAACCGATTATCCGATCTCTGCGCTTTTTTTATGTATTCCATTTCCCGTCCTACAGGAACATCTCAGCCACAAATACGATGACACTACAAACCACCGCTGTGGGAAAGAGACCAAATCCAAACCAGGCGGCCACAATTCCTCCTGCCAGAGCCAGAAGTCCTGCCAAAGGAACCTGGGTAGCTTCCATGATAGCCGGAAATGTCATCACAGCCAGGGTTACATAGGGGACATAATACAGGAAAGACTGAATAGTTCTATTCTTAATCTTCCTGCGGATCAACGTCAATGGTAGTACCCTTAGAAGGAAAGAAACAGCAAACATGATAAAGATATAAATATTTACATTATGCTTCATGATTCATCTCCTCCATCTTCCGAGTAGGTATCCATCTCTTCGTCCTTTATGGGAAACAGGATAGATGCAGCCAGGGCAATGACGATGGTAAGAATAATGATGCGTGTTCCTTCCGTCAGATTGGATATGTAAGGCAGTTTTGCACAGGCGAGACTTACCGCCATGGATACGATTACCAGCCCTCCGATCACCTTATTCCCCCGGGCGGGAGGTATGATGATTGCCAGAAACATACCATATAACAGCACGCTTAAAGCGCTAACGATATTTGCAGGCAGTACATTGCCGGCTGCCACTCCCAGACCGGTTCCTAATACCCAGAAACTCAGAGAACAGATGGCAAGTCCGTAATTATAAAATGGGTTCAGCTTCCCGGGCACCGTGGAGGATGCCCCATAGATTTCATCCGTAATCCAGAAACCTACCATCAGCCTATGTTTTAAGCCGGTCCCTTCAGGCAGCTTCTGGGACAGAGAAACTGACATCAGCAGATATCTCCCACATACGATCAGGGTGATGATCGCCATAGTCAGGTAGGATGCGTTGGAAGCAATTACCGTAAATCCAGCATATTCCCCAGAAGAGGTGTTGCACAGGAGGCTGGTCAGAGCCGCCTGGAATACATTTAATCCTGCTTTTTTTGCGCTGATTCCCAGGGCAAAGGACACGGAAAAATAACCGGCAGCTATGGGGATTCCGTGGCGCAGCCCCCTTAGGAACCACTCTTTGTTTTTTTCAGGATTCATTCTTTTTCCTCCGATTAACAATTTATATCATAAGATATAACTCTATTCTATATTATCAATCAATAACTGATTCTGGTACTTGTCAAATGCAGACTGATAGGCATAGACCCATTCTCCGTACTCATTGAATACAACGACATCTTCTGCTTTCTCATCCTTGTCACCACAATCGTACAAGAAGTAATCATCTCCCTTCTCCGTCTCTAATACCTGGAAGGATTCGGGGTTCAGTTCTTTGATACCTGAAGAATAGTCCTTGACTCCATCAGGATCATATCTTCTTAGCTGTTTGGAATAATGTCCTGACAGGATGTCCTGATTCCCGCTTTCACAAAGGTCTTTCAGGCCATTTACAAAGTATTTCATCAGAGTAGCCGGTCCATAGTTTTCCAGATACCATACAGTATCCGGGACAATGATCCGAAGATCTGCCCTGGAGATGTGAGTGTTCGCTGACAGATCGATATCCTGCAGATTCGGGCATCCTGAGAAGGCATCCCGGTCGATGGTCTGAAGACCGGATGGAAGAATCACAGAAGTTAATCCCTCATTGTCCGCGAAGGAGTAGGCCGCAAGCCGCTCTGTTTCTTCCGGGATGGCAGCCTCCGGGCCTCCTTTTACGGGATCATAATAAAGAAGAACATGATCCATGAGTATGTAAGGCTGATCCTGACTCTCCAGCCAGGGGGTGGTTGCGAAAGCCCCGGGTTTAATGTATTCCAGATTGCCGGGAAGGTCAATCTCCTCAAGGGAACTGCATCCGGAGAAAACATCTTTTCCGATTCCGGTAACAGTATCTTCCAGATGAACCGAGCGAAGGTTCTCACAGTTTTGGAACATACCGTCGGCCAGCTCTGTCACCCCTTTTTCTACGATGATTTTTTTCACCTTATCTCTATATTCCTTCCAGGGATATACCTTTTGTTCCGGTTTTCCTTCCCCTCCAAGGATCAGACGGCCTCGGCCATCCAAAGTACAGTATATGCCCTCTCCGCAGCTTTCATGGTCTATGATCTTATGGAAGAAATGATTCCATCCCAGATATCCTGCGGTCAGAATCACACATACCATAGCCAGACCGGCAATTCCTTTCAGAAATCCGGGAGACCCTTTCCTTTTCCCTGACCCGTTAGTCTTAATTTTTCTTGGGACATATTGATTATCCTTTAATTTAAGGAGGTCTTCCTTTAACTGTTCTGCATTCTGGTATCTCCTCCTCGGGTCATAAGCGCAGAGCCGGAGGATGATATTCTTAAGCCCTTTAGAGCCCTCTAAGGGTTCGGGAACCGGTTCTGTCCCCTCCATCCTCTTCTGAAAAGCTTTATCTCTGTCCTGGAAGTAAAGGATAGGCTTTTTCATATCCAGGAAAGGTTCCTTATCTTTATTATTCAGAACATACATCAGTATACCCAGAGAGTACAGATCTACATTCTGATTACATTTACCGCCCTTATATACCTCAGGTGCGGTATAGCGAAGGGTTCCGCTGGCACCCAGAGAATTTACGGTCTTCTTAAGTATCCTGGATAGCCCGAAATCACTTAATACAAAATCCCCCTCTTCTGACAGGAGTATATTTTCCGGCTTGATATCCCAGTGGATCAGTCCCTTTTTCTCACAATCCTTCAGGGCATCACAGACATCCATCCCCAATTTTATGACTTCCATCTCCGTCAGTTCTCCGGCAACCAGCCGGTCTCTGGAAGATGACATAAGGTCAGTGCGAATGAAGATATCAAATCCGATCCCTTGAGTATGTTCCTGGATGATGGAATCATAGATCTTCAGGATGTGAGGGTTATCCCCTAAAGATGCTGCCATCTCCAGGGTAGCCCGACACTCTTCCACCAGGCTCCTCAGATAGGATTGGATCTCAGTATCCAGCTGTTCTTTCTTTTTATCTTCTTCCTCTTCCCGGCGTCTTATCTCTTTGAGAAGTTCTGCGCCTTTCAATCCTGCAGGCAGATCAGAAGATGTCTCCTCTGAGGCTGTTCCCATAGATTTTTCTTTCAGCCTTGCCCTCTTCTTCTCTTGGTCGCCGGAAGATTTCTTATCCTGAGATTCTCCTTCTATCTTATCTTCGATCTCTCTCATGATATCCCGGGGAAGCAGACCGTCCTTGGGTATCTCAATGATCTTTATGGCGCACAGCTGACCGGTCCCCTGATTCACTGCTTTATAGACAGTCCCGAAGGAACCGGAACCGATCTCTTCCGTCAGTTCCCAGCCTTCCCATTCATCCGGTAATATTATATCTGAAAAAGTAGCCATACTTTTGTCCTCTTTCTAACTATCGATTCTTTAATCCTGATTCACTAGCTTTAATTTTTCATTCGAAGACAGATCCATGTCCTTTAGCGGATTATTCCTGTAGTTTAAAGCCGTCAGCGCAGAGGAAGAATCCAGGTTAAGGCTAGTCAGTTTATTGTCCTCACAGTTCAGATACAGCAGGGATTTCCCCCCGGTAAGTGTTGAAAGGTTATTCCTTGCACACTCCAGATTTTTTAATCTTCCCTCCTGATTGATCAGCAGTTCATTAAGTTCATTGTCATTGGCATAAAGCTGCTCAAGGTCTGCCTGCTTACTAACATCCAATCGGGTCAATCCATTATTATTGCAATCCATGTATTTTAGCTTGCTGTTCTGTTCCAGTGACAGGTCAGACAGGTGATTTCCACAGCACTGCAGTCTTGTTAGTTCCTGATTCTTGCTAAGATCGAGTTCCTCCAGTTCATTTCCACAGCAGGACAGGTTTTTTAGCGCGGGATTCTTCTTAAGATCCAAAGTCTTCAGCGCCATACCGTCACAGTATAGTTTTTCAAGCTTGGGGTTCTCAGTCACCTTCAAATCTTCAAGTTTATTATTATAACAGATTAGTTCCCTGAGATCTTTCGCCTTTGTTACATCCAGCTT
>JBGVCE010000096.1:0-2268 GCA_045226235.1 Anaerobutyricum sp. | reverse complement strand
TGGCTGGAAAAAGGCCCGGAATATTTTTCCTCTTTACAAAAAGAAATCGTACTATATGCGGCGGATATGCTAAGAGCCGGGGGCAGGATGTTCTACTCTACCTGCACCTTCTCCCCGCTGGAAAATGAAGCGGTTATCAGCTGGCTTCTGGAGAAACGGCCCGGGATGAAAGTAATCCCCATGGAGGATTATGCAGGTTTCTCCCCTGGCATATCTTCCTATGAAGGGATGGATTTCCATCCGGACTGCAGGCTGACCCGGCGAATCTGGCCTCACCATATGGATGGAGAAGGCCATTTTCTGGCACTGCTGGAGAAGGAAGGGGCAGGTGAGGAAGGACCGGAAGATACCTTCAGTGAGAAAACAGCGAAAAAAGCTGCAAGAAAGCCGGGAAAAGGAAAAAACGCTAAGGGTCGGAATCCAAAACCGGATAAAGAACAGAAGAGGATTCTTGATGAATTTTTCACCCTTCTTGAGGAACCTTTTAGCTCCTGGAGAAACCCTGATTCTATCGAGATCAGAGGGGATAAGGTTTATTATGTCCCGGAGAAGGATTATGAGAATAAGGGGATTCATTTCCTGAGGAACGGGGTATATCTGGGAGACCTGAAGAAGAACCGGTTTGAACCCTCCCAGCCCTTTGCCCTGGTTCTGACGGGGGAAGCTTTCTCCAACTGTTTGAATTTCCGGCAGGATGATGAACGTCTCGATGCTTACCTGCGTGGCGAGACCCTCCTCATAGATGATTTTGTGGATTCCCGGTCCGACGGGCAAGATGGAAAAGATTTGAAAAACGGATGGGTTCTGATCCTGGTGGAAGGCTATCCCATAGGATTCGGAAAACGGTCCGGGAATCTTGTTAAGAACAAGTATCCCGCCGGTTGGCGGAGAAGGTGAAATAGAATGAATCTAAAAGATGGGGCTGTCGCACTAAAACAGCCTCCCCTAACCGTCAGGCTTTCATGTAATTATACATGGAATCCTGGCGTTTTCTTTGTTAGAGGGGTACTGCAGGCTATGGGCCAGACAGGTTGCGTTTGCTGTCTCGGTTCGCGCGCCGATTATCCGCCATTCGCGCAAAACTCGCTCCGCTGGCTTTTAAATCAGTATGATCTTACAATGCCGGCTCCGCTCAAACAAGCGCTCGGTGGCGGAAGCTAGCGCAAACCTCGCCGACGCAAACTTTGCAAACAGTCTGCCTCCATAGCCTGCAGTCCTCCCTCTTATCCAAGACAATCTTTCCAGGATTCCATCTTTTATTTATATCGAAAATCTGCCGGTTTCCGCCACACCCGATGCCCGGCTGTTTTGTGCTTGCCATGTGCTATGAGAAACATCGGGTGGAAAAACGCTTTTTATACGGACAAAAGCCGCACTTCCTGGTGGGAGAACGGCTTTTAGCGTATGCATAATTGCGGAATCAGGAACAGCTACTCCAAGACAGATGAGGACACCACTTTCATGAGGATGAGAGAGAATCACATGCTAAACGGGCAGCTTAAACCTGCCTGCAACCTCCAGCATGGGATGGTTGTGAATACATCACCTGGCTGGAGGTCAGCCAAAGGCCGTCGGATATACGCGGATCATTTCCGTATACCGATGTGAGGGTTGCCTTGGATGTCCGTATAAGACAGAATGCTACGGGGGAATAACTGCAGGAGGATCTTGCCCGGATCCAGAGTGACTAAGGGGTGTAGCTCCAGATGAACCGGAGTATATAGGTAGAAGGATCCTTTGCAGATGTGAAGGCAAATATGGTGTCTCAGCGATACAGTTACCAGAGTCTGGATAATGTCACAGCCCAAAGTGTAATCTTGGCCATTGCCCATAATATAAACAAATATCACAACAAGATCCAGTCCGGAAAGATAGGACGGCACTTGTTCGAAGCTTCCTACAACATATGGGGAGCATAGAACAGCCGGCATCGGGCGTGGCGGAAACCGTCAGGTTTTCGATATAAACAGATAATGGAATCCTGGGAAAAGAGTCCTTGATAGGAGGGAGGTCATCAGGCGATGGGGGCAGACTGTTTGCACAGTTTGCGTCGGCGAGGTTTGTGCTAGCTTCCGCCACCGAGCGCTTGTTTGAGCGGAGCCTATATCGGAAAAACAGTCTGATTAGACAGACTGGCGGAGCGAGTTTGCGCGAATGGCGGATAATCGGCGCACGAACCGTGGTAGCAAACGCAACCTGTCTGCCCCCCATCGCCTGATGGCCCCCTCCAAAAAAGAAATCGTCAGGATTCCATATATCAAAATATAT
>JBGVCE010000095.1:0-3495 GCA_045226235.1 Anaerobutyricum sp. | reverse complement strand
GGGATACCTTCTGGAACAGGGGATACCTGAGGACCGAATCATTGAAGAAAGCCAGTCCACCAATACCTTTGAAAACATGAAGTTCTCTAAGGAGAAGATTCTGGCTGCTAATCCGGATGGAAAGATTGCCTTCTCCACCACCAACTACCATGTATTCCGCAGTGGTCTCTTCGCCAGGAGAGTGAAGATGCGTGCAGTGGGCATGGGAGCCAGGACGAAATGGTATTTCTGGCCTAACGCCGCGGTACGGGAATTCGTAGGACTGCTGACGGAACACAGAGTAAAACAAGCCCTGATCTTCGGCAGTATGATTGCCATCTATGTGATTATGACGCTGGTGGTTTATTTATGATAAGAAATAGATATAATTATACAGAAATATTATAATTTAGCTGCTCACAGTAATGTGAGCAGTAATTTTTTACGATTCATCAGATAATAGTGGATATTTTAGGTTATTCCAACTATAATTAGAAAAATGAAACATCTAATATTTTAAGAATGAGGAAACCATGATGGAACTAAATTCATTTGATTATAAATACGTTCGTATCCTGGACATCTGGGGGAATACATTTGAAGGCTTGGCAGTAACATTTCCTGCCGGGTATGGCCTGCATGTCTTTGACAGAGATGAAGAGAGCATACGGATTGAAGATTATTATATTTTTGCCTCAGATATTAAGGAGATTAAAGAGATAGAAGTCCATGGAACGGTAGAATTGGCTTCAAGATGGCTTGTCATACGCCGATATGTGCAGGAGGATGGGAAGCTGCTCCATGAGGGACTTGGAAGGGATGAGGAGATGTTCCGCTACACAGGCTGGAATCCCTATGCCACGGAGGAGATGGCAGAGGAAACCGTCCGGGAATTCATAGACAGTTATGATGATTCCCATTTCTATGGCTGGGCATTGGAGTTTGAAGGGATTCTGGTCGGCACCATCGGAGCATATGATTATGACCCCGAGAGCAACAGTATCGAGGTGGGGATTAGCATCATCCGGTCCTTCTGGGGACATGGCTATGCTACAGAAGCCTTGACTGCTGTCCTTAAATACCTGACGGAAAATGAGAAGATCGCTCATGTGACAGCCTGGTGTGCTTCGGATAACCTAGGTTCCAGGAAGGCCATGGAGAAGGCCGGGATGAGACTTGTCCGGACTGAGGCCGGGGGACTGGAAGTGGACGGTGAGGTCTATGATAAATTATTCTTTGAATATAGTGGAGCAGAAGGAGAGAAAGAATGAATTCCTTAATTGTAAATGAAGAGCTGACCATGAATGTCCCGGAGGGATTTCATATCATGACAGAGGAGGGAATGGCGCAACTTAAGTACTTTGACAAACCTATGTGGCTCATAACGGATCCGGATCGTCATATGATTTTCACCGTATCCTGGAGAAAGAGTGGATTGGCAGCTCTCCTGCTGAAACCAAAAGACATAATAAAAAAGATGGAGCCACAGCTTCGAAAAGTTATGAAACCCTATGATTACGGTTTTCAGAGCTCTCTTCAGGCAGACATGGGAGGTCAGCCGGCGGAAGGTTTTCTGTATGCCTATAACTCCAAGGAAATCGACATGTGCGGAGCGGCATTTTCGGTAAAGAAGGGGAAGACATTCTATTACATCTATTGCTATATGCGAGAGGAACTTCTGGCAGAAAGCAGGCCGGTTTTGGAGGAAATAATGCAGGGCGCCAGATGGACTTGATTAGATAACAGGGAGACGAGAAGCATGTTTTTTATGATGGGTATTACGCAGGGAAGGAAAGATCTGTCTTTTACACAGACGGTAATCTGTGACCGCTGCGGTCAATATGGCAGATATATGGTTTTTATGACCTATACCGTCTTATCCCTGTTTTTCATCCCCGTCTTTCGGTGGGGAAAGAAATATTATGTAAAAATGTCCTGCTGCGGGGCAACCTACGAGTTGGATCGTGAAGTTGGCAGGCAGATTGAACGGGGGATGGACGTGGAGATACGTCCCGGAGACCTGGAATATATGGGCGGGCAGAATCCTTACAGCTATTCCAATTATTGGAATAATCAGGATGATGATGATCAGCCCGAAATGATCGGTAAAGATGACTCTTATATAACAGTCATCAAACGATGCCCGAACTGTGGCTTTTCTACAGAAGAAGACTACGATTACTGTCCCAAGTGCGGCAGTAGACTGGAGTAGGAGTAGTAGTAGGGGGTCAGACCCCTTTAATCATAGAAAGAGAGAAATAATTATGACCCTAAAAGAGTTGGAAATCGGTAAATCTGCCACCGTTGTATCGGTGGGGGGTAGTGGGGCCCTCAGGCAGCATATCCTGGATATGGGTGTCACTCCCGGCACGGAACTGACGGTGGTGAAGTATGCCCCCATGGGGGACCCTGTGGAGATCCGGGTGCATGGTTATGAGCTGACCCTTCGTCTGGATGACGCAGCCGAGATAGAGATTCAACCTATCCCTGCTTCTGTTCAAAAGGAGGAGCAGAGGAAAGAAAAACAGAAGAAACACCACCCCGGTTTTGGAGAAGGTGGTAAATTCCATCCCAAGGGCAGCGGCAACCCACTTCCGGAGGGGACGATTCTTACCTTTGCCCTGGTGGGCAATCAGAACAGTGGTAAAACCACACTGTTTAACCAGCTTACCGGTTCCAGACAGCATGTGGGGAACTTCCCGGGTGTGACGGTGGACCGGAAGGATGGTATCATCCTGGGACACAAGGACACCTTGATCACAGACCTGCCCGGTATCTATTCCATGTCCCCTTACTCCAGTGAGGAGCTGGTTTCCAGGGATTTTGTGATTAAGGAGAAACCCAAGGCTGTCATCAATATCGTGGATGCGACCAATATCGAGAGAAATCTGTATCTGACCATGCAGCTGCTGGAAATGGATGTTCCGGTAGTTGTGGCTTTAAATATGATGGATGAGGTGGCCAAAAACGGCGGTTCCATCGATGTAAATAGTCTGGAGGAAATGCTGGGAACTCCTGTAGTTCCCATCTCTGCAGCCAAAAATCAAGGCATTCAGGAGCTGGTGGAGCATGCCATACACATCGCGAAGTACCAGGAGAAGCCTCTGCGCCAGGACTTCTGTGATCAGAATACCCGCGGAGGAGCGGTTCATCGTTGCCTCCATGCAGTGATGCATCTGATCGAAGATCATGCAGAACAGGCAGAACTCCCCATTCGTTTTGCTGCCAGCAAGGTGATCGAGGGGGATGAGGCCATACTGGAGAGCCTGCACCTCGATCAGAATGAAAAGGAACTCCTGGAACATCTGACCCTTCAGATGGAGAAAGAGTGTGGTATGGATAAAAATGCAGCCATGGCTGACATGAGATTTTCCTTTATCATGAAGGCCTGCGAAGCCTGTGTGGTCAAACCCAAGGAAAATAAAGGCCTGGAGAAGAGCCAGAAGCTAGACCGTATCCTTACCGGAAAATATACTGCCCTCCCCATATTTGCTCTTATTATGGGGCTGGTTTTTT
>JBGVCE010000094.1:0-6483 GCA_045226235.1 Anaerobutyricum sp. | reverse complement strand
AAGGGAATAAAGAAAACTGGTGGTTGGCTTCTCGTCAAAGTTCTCAAACATCTCTTCACAGATACCGCTTTCCTTGGCTGCCATCTTAAGGATTTCTTTGTCATAAAAAGGAATCCCATAAGATTCTGCCAGCTTTCTCCCTATCTCTCTTCCACCGCTGCCGTACTGTCTTCCAATGGTAATTACCGTATTCATATAAACGCCCCCAAACTTTCTGATTATAGTAAACTATACCATATTTTAAAGATGATGGCAAATTAAGAAAAGTATTTTCTGGCGACAAGAATATCATGTTGCATCTGGGCACATAACTCTTCCACGTTGTCAAACCGCATCTCCGCTCTGTGGAAACGCAGTAATTCTACATCGATGTTTTTTCCGTAGATATCTCCTGAAAAGTCAAAAATATGTGTTTCGACGCCCTTTTCCGGTACAGCTTCCACCGTAGGTTTAACACCGATATTCGTGATTCCCTTGTAGACTTTATCATCCAGGTGTACCAGAGAGAAATAGACACCATTAGGCGGAACCAGTTTCTTCTCATCAGGTTTCTGATTGGCAGTAGGGATATTGATGGTCCTGCCCAGGGCTTTCCCGTGGATTACTTCACCATAGATAGAGAAATTCCTGCCCAGCAGGACGGCTGCCTCTTCCATCATACCGTATTCGATCAGTTTACGGATACGTGTCGAACTGATATCACCGCTCTTCTGCTGTACTTTGTTTATGACAATCAGCTGAAATCCGTAAGCTTCTGCAGCAGCTCTTAGGGTCTCCACATTTCCGCTTCGTTTCTTTCCAAAATGGAAATCCGACCCTACGACTACTGCTTTCACATCCATCTCCCGGATCAAAACGTTCCGTATGAATTCCTCCGGTCTTAACGCTGCGAATTCTTTGGTAAAAGGGTGTTCAACCAGAATGTCGATGCCTTCTCTTTCCAGAATCCGTTTACGTTCTATCTTAGTGTAGATCTGATTGTATCTCATATCAGCATGAAGAACAGCCTTGGGCGGGATATCAAAGGTAAACACCACACTGTTCAGGCCCTTTTCCTTCTGTTTCTTTATCTCATTTAACAGAAGCTGATGCCCCAGATGGATTCCTTCAAATTTTCCTAATGCCACTGCGCTATTCTGAATCTGAAATTCTGAACTTGTAATATATTGCATATTCTATACCTACTCTATATATCAAAGAACAGTTTTTCGGGTTTATAAATCCCGTCCTGTTCTGATTTTCGATAAAGACCGATAAAATGTCCCTCATGGTCATAGACCTTGTAAGAATTAGACATTTCTTCGGAAAGCCCCATGTTTTTCCGGGGTTCCCGGGTCTGTTCCAGGACCAACTCCATGGGGATGGAGTTGCCGTTCATTAATAATCTGTTTCCTTCCTCTTTCACGGTAAGGAAAGGGTAATCTGTAAAAACGCTATCTATGGGGTGTATATAACCTTCCAGGGCATTTTCCAGATGTAGATTTTCTATCTGCGAAAGAGTTATGGCATCTTTCACAGAGAAATCGGATACCCTGGTCCGGACCAGGGAAGCCATACAGCCACCACATCCGGCCATCTGGCCTGCATCTCTGCAAAGACTCCGGATATAGGTGCCTTTGGAGCAGGTTACCTCAAATTCAACATAGGGAAGATTCACAGACAGTATCTGAATATGATGTATAAATACTGTGCTGGGTTTTCTTTCCACCACAATACCCTGCCGGGCTAATTCATACAGTTTTTTTCCCTTTTGCTTCTTGGCGGAATACATGGGTGGAATCTGATTATAGGTCCCCACAAAGGAAAGGAGGATACGGGTAATCTCTGAGGGAGAAATCTCTACTTCCGATTCCCTGAGAACTTTACCTGATAAATCTTCTGTATCGGTCTCCTTCCCAAGGAGAAGGACAGCCTGATATGTCTTATCCCAATCCCCGATGAGATCACATAATTTTGTGGCTTTCCCAAGACAAACCGGAAGTACACCGGTGGCATCCGGATCCAAAGTTCCCGTATGGCCGATTTTCTTCTGCTTTAGAATCCCACGCAGTTTTGCAACCACATCGTGAGAGGTAAAACCCGCTTCTTTATAAACATTTAGAATTCCATTGATCATTCCGCTTCATCCTGTTCCATCAGCTGGCTCTCCACGCGACTTGCGATATTGGTAACAATATCATGCATCTGACCATAGGCAGTGCATCCTGCCGCCCGGACATGCCCTCCACCGCCGAACTCACTGGCGATTACTGCAACGTCCACAAGTTCATCAGAGCGGAGACTTACTTTAAATTCGCCTTCCTTTGTCTCATACAGCAACAAGGCCACATGGACGCCTTCCGTCACCCGGAGCTGGTCTATAATTCCATCCGTATCCTTGTGATCACATCCGAATACTTCAAAATCTTTCCGGTATAAAGCAGTGAAAATCATAGCGCCATCCAGCATAAGGATGCTCTCCAGGAGAGCCTTTCCAAGCAGCTGGTTCTGTCTATAGGTCTTTTTATAAAAAGTATCCGTTATGATCTTCTCTGTGTTAATCCCGTAACCGATCAGTTCCCCGGCAGCCGTCATGGCCTCCAGATTTGTGTTGGAATGCCGGAATACCCCCGTGTCATGGACGATTCCCATGTAGAGTGCCTGGGCGCAATCCAGACTAATCCGGCCTGGTCCAAACAGCTGCTGATCTTTCAGGATATAGTACAATAATTCGCTGGCAGAGGAACTCTCCGGACAAACGATGGAAATGTCACCAAATCCTTCATTGGTTATATGATGATCAATACAGATTCTCCGCTTAGCCTGTTCAAATATGTCGCCGGCACGGTTAAGCCGTTCCGGTTCAGAACAATCCAGGGCAACACACAAATCATAAACCACATGGTTTTCATTTTCCTGTCTGATCCGGTCTGCATATTTTAAGAAGCGGAACTGATCCGGAATGGAATCCAGGTACACATCAACCACAAGGTTGGGATTCTGGTCCAAAAGGTAAGTACACAAACCCAGACAGGAACCCACACAGTCGCCATCCGGACGGATATGTCCGGAGATGGCAACGGTGTCTACGTTTTCTAAACAATTAGGATAGCTGCGTTCTTTTAGCTGCTTTATGTAATTCATCCTACTCATCCTTTGTCATGTGATTCTGAAGATCCTCACTGATCACTTCATCAATCCTGCGGGACATCCGGATACCGTACTCGATGGACTGGTCCAGGATAAAACGGATATCCGGTGTATTTCTCAGGTTGATGGATCTGGCCAGCTCTCTCTTGATGTAGCCATGGGCAGACCGCAATCCTTCCAATGTATCCTGCTGTTCCTCCTCATTGCCCAGGACACTGATATAGGCTTTGCAGGTTTTCAGATCCGGAGCCACTTCCACCGTAACCACGCTGGTCATGGGAGAGATTCTCGGATCCTTGATCTCCCTAGAAATAATACGGCTCAATTCTCTCTGTACCTCGGAATTGATCCTGGTATTTTTCACACTGTTTTTTCTCAAATTAATTCTCCTCTATGGTTAACGAGGTATCTCTTCCATCACGAAGCATTCTACCTGGTCGCCTTCTTTTACGTCGTTATATTTTTCGAAAACAAGACCACACTCGAAGCCGGATTTTACCTCTTTTACATCATCCTTGAAACGTTTGAGAGATGCCAGAGTGCCTTCATAGATGACGATACCGTCACGAACGATACGTACCTGGGAAGCCTTTGTCACCATACCGTCGGTCACGTAACATCCGGCGATGGTTCCGACGCCGGAAGCCTTATAGATCTGACGTACTTCCAGATGTCCGATCACCTTCTCGGCGTAGACCGGATCAAGCATACCCTTCATGGCTGCCTCGATATCCTCGATGGCGTTATAGATAACACGATAGAGTCTCATGTCAACCTTTTCCTGTTCAGCCATGGTTTTGGCCATGCTGTCCGGACGGACATTAAAACCGATAATGATGGCGTTGGAAGCAGAAGCCAGAGTAACATCGGATTCATTAATGGCACCTACAGCGCCATGAATCACCTTGATCATCACTTCTTCGTTGGACAGTTTTACAAGACTTTGTTTTACTGCCTCCACAGAACCCTGTACGTCTGCCTTAACGATCAGGTTGAGCTCTTTTACATTACCTGCCTGAATCTGGTCAAACAGATCATCCAGGGAAAGTTTGCTCTTTGTTTCCTCAAGCATCTTCTCTCTGCCGTAAGCGATAAATTCATTGGCGTAAGCACGGGCCTCTTTCTCATTTCCGTGGGCAATCATAACCTCACCGGAGAAAGGCACGTCATTCAGACCAAGAATCTCTACCGGAACGGAAGGACCGGCAGCTTTCAGACGGTCACCTTTATCGTCGATCATGGCACGTACACGTCCAAAAGTATGGCCGATACTGATGGTATCACCCACATGAAGGGTTCCCTTCTGGATAAGGATGGTAGCAACAGGGCCACGGCCCTTATCAAGTTTTGCCTCAATGACAAGACCTCTGGCCTGCCGTTTCGGATTGGCTTTTAATTCCATCACTTCTGCAGTGAGGGAAATCATCTCCAGAAGGTCCTCGATTCCTTCCCCTGTCTTGGCAGATACAGGTACAAAGACAGTACTTCCGCCCCAATCTTCAGCGATCAGACCATACTCTGTCAGCTCCTGTTTTACTCTGTCAACATTTGCTCCTTCTTTATCAATCTTGTTAACAGCAACAATCACTTCTACCTCAGCGGCCTTGGCATGGTTGATGGCCTCGATGGTCTGGGGCATAACGCCGTCATCAGCGGCAACGACAAGCACGGCAATATCCGTGGCCTGTGCTCCACGAAGACGCATGGAAGTGAAAGCTTCATGTCCCGGTGTATCAAGGAAAGTGATTTTCTCCCCGTTGATATCCACAACGTAAGCACCGATATGCTGAGTAATGCCACCGGCCTCACTTGCGGTAACATGGCTGGAACGAATCCGGTCAAGAAGGGAAGTCTTACCATGATCTACATGACCCATGACACAGATTACAGGCGGACGTTTAACCATCTTGGATTCGTCTTCTTCCTCTTCTTTCAGAAGTTCCTCAATTACATCGACCTTGACTTCTTCTTCTGCGATACAATTATACTCCAGTGCGATCTCAGATGCCTCTTCAAAGGAGAATTCTGTGTTGATGGTAACCATCTTACCGCCCATGAAAAGTTTCTTAATAATCGTTGAGGAAGGTACTTTGCAGGCATCAGCCAGGTCCTTCAGTGATACAGGATCCGGCAATGTGATATTGCGGATTACCTCTTCCTTTGGCTCTTCCTTTTTAGGCGGTGCTACAGGAGCCGGTTTCTTGGATGTCTTCGGTTTTCTGTTGGTATTATCTTTGTTAAAATCATTATTGCGGGAATTATTTTTCCGGTTATTTCTTCCACCGCGGCTGTTGCCGTCATTGTTCCGGTTGTTGTCACGGTTGTTGTATTCCCGGTTGATATCATGGCGGTTTCCTTTATCGCTTCTGGTCTCTTTTGCGTTGATGGGGGTATCCCCTTCCATCATAGGCTTTCTGCTGCGTTCTCTGTTACCACCACGGTTATCGCGGTTGTCCCGGCCTTCGCGGTTAAAATTTCTACCGCCTTCGCCACGGTTGTCGCGGCCACCTTCACGGTTAAAGTTTCTGCTGCCTTCACGGTTGTCACGACCCTCGCGATTAAAGCTTCTGCCGCCCTCACGGTTGTCACGACCCTCGCGGTTGAAGTTTCTGCCGCCTTCACGGTTGTCCCGGCCCTCGCGGTTGAAGTTTCTGCCACCTTCACGGTTGTCGCGGCCTTCGCGGTTAAAGTTTCTGCCGCCCTCACGGTTGTCCCGGCCTTCACGGTTAAAGTTTCTGCCGCCTTCACGGTTGTCGCGGCCTTCACGGTTGAAGTTTCTGCCGCCTTCGCGGTTGTCGCGGCCCTCGCGGTTAAAGTTTCTGCCGCCTTCGCGGTTGTCCCGGCCTTCGCGGCTGAAGTTTCTGCCGCCCTCACGGTTGTCCCGGCCTTCACGGTTAAAATTTCTGCCGCCCTCACGGTTCTCCCTGCCTGTATTACGGCTATTCTCCCTTTGGCGGGGATCCCTGTTCTCCCGGTTTGGACGATTGCCTTCTCTGGAAGGTCCATCTGCCGGCCTGCGTTCCCTTACGGTTCCTGATGCAGGAGCAGCCTTCTCAGTTTCCGGACTTTTCTTAACCGGCGCCGGCTTATTAACGGGCTCCTCGACTGGTTTTCTTACCGGTTCTTTCACCGGTTCCTTCGCCACCCCAAAAGCTTTTTTGATCATCTCAAAACTATCTTCTGTGATGGTGCTCATATGACTCTGTACATCTATTCCATTCTGCTTTAAAGCAGAGATAACTTCTTTGCTGGTTTTACTCAGCTGTTTTGCCACTTCATGGACTCTCATTTTTGCCATCCGCTACACCTCCATATTTAGACTGATTTTCTTTTCGATTGATCTTGCAAAACCTT
>JBGVCE010000093.1:0-6816 GCA_045226235.1 Anaerobutyricum sp. | reverse complement strand
CGTGCAATTCATCCCCAACCGATGCTCACAGGGAAGTGATCAGAGATCTTAAATCTCTGAAATCACATCGGATGGGGTTTTCTTGCTACTTTTTCATAATTTTAGAAATAAGCCCTTTTTTCTACATGATTCTATGAAAAATATCTTGCAAATTATAGCCAATCCATGTAAAGTAATAGGATAATGGTTTGAAAGAAATCGGAGGTTTAATATATGAGAAAAGTGGCAAAGTTTGGCGGGAGTTCCCTGGCCAGCGCAGATCAGTTTAAAAAGGTAGGGGAAATCATCCACCAGGACGATACTCGTCTCTTTGTGATTCCGTCTGCGCCAGGAAGGAGATTTACCGGAGACAGAAAAGTGACAGACCTTCTTCTGGATGCCTATGAACTGGCGGCAGATGGCAAGGATTTCACTCCTGTGTTAGACAGGATCAAGGCTCGTTTTGATGAGATCGTGGAAGGCCTGGAACTTCCTAATCTCTATCTGGATGAATATTTTAATGACATTTCAGAGCGGCTTGCCACCAATCCCCAGAGAGATTTCACCGCATCCAGGGGCGAATACCTGAACGGAATCATCCTGGCTGCTTACCTTGGTTATGAATTCATCGATGCCAAGGAAGTGATTTATTTTAATGAAGACGGAATGCTTAATCCTTATAAGACACAGAAGGTATTAAGCAAACGACTGATGGAGGCAGAAAGGGCCGTCATCCCCGGATTCTATGGCCTTGGCAAAGACGGGGAAGTCCAAACCTTCTCCCGGGGCGGTTCCGATGTGACCGGCTCCATCGTCGCACAGGCATGCAAGGCGGACATCTATGAGAACTGGACAGATGTATCCGGTTTCCTTGTGGCAGACCCCCGGATCATTGATAATCCGGAGCCCATCAAATTCATCACTTACCGTGAGTTGAGAGAGCTTTCCTACATGGGTGCTTCCGTGCTTCATGAAGAGGCCATCTTCCCGGTGCGTCACTGTGGTATCCCAATTAATATCCGTAATACCAACCGTCCTATGGATGAGGGTACCTGGATCGTGGAAGCCACAGGCCAGAAACCGGATTATGTGGTGACTGGTATCGCAGGAAAGAAAGATTTCAACGCCATGGTCATCACCAAGTCCATGATGAATTCGGAAATCGGATTCGGACGTAAGGTCCTTCAGGCTCTGGAAGATAACCATATCTCCTTCGAGCATATGCCTTCCGGCATTGATACCATGACGGTAGTCATCCATGCGGATGAGTTCCTGGAAAAAGAGCAGAAAGTCATCTCCGCCATCCACCGCATGGTTTCTCCGGACTCCATCGAGATTGAGACCGACCTGGCTTTGATCGCCGTAGTTGGGCGCGGAATGCGGTCAGCCAGCGGTACTGCAGGCAAATTATTCTCGGCACTGGCGGAAGCGGATGTCAACATCAAGATGATCGACCAGGGCTCCTCAGAGCTTAACATCATCATCGGTGTCAGGAACAAGGATTTCGAGAAATCCATCCGCGCAATCTACAAGAAATTTGTAGGGAAATAAATATATAGAAAATAAATATATAAGCGGTCACGCCATCGAATCCAGATAAGGCTGTATCCTGCACAAAAAACCCTGAGAAAGTGGGAGAAACACTTTCTCAGGGCTTTTCGAACAATCCACCTTTTTCAAAGTTTTTGCGTGACCGCCTTTTGGTTCACCTTATATCAAATTATATGTGTGACCGCTTTTTAGCAATTAGTTTATTCCAAAGAACAGTCGGATTGAGGTATGGTATCCCCCAGCGCCTTTGTACCGCAGGGAGAATGGCATACGTGCCTTTCTTCCGAGGAACAACGAAGCTGGGGGATACCATACCTCATCCGACGTCCCCTAATAATCAACCCTAATCAAACTCAACCCTTGTGGCGGTGCAGTTGGTCCTGCTGCCGCCCTTTCTTTTGCCTCCAGGATCTGTGTCATTTGTTCCGGCTCCATCTTCCCATAACCCACCTCAAGCAAGGTTCCGGTAAGAATCCGGACCATATTCTGCAGGAAGCCTGTCCCATGAAAATCAAGGATAACATAGCCTCCTTTCCTGTGTATCTCAATGGAATCCACCAGGCGTACTGTGGATTTTTTCATCTTAGGATTGCCGCAGAAGCTCTTAAAATCATGTTCCCCCACCAGGTAGTCTGCCGCTTTTTTCATACGGTTGATATCCACAGTCTTCTCCAGGGTGTAGGTATATTTCCGCTCAAATACCGGCTTGATCGGGCCGTCATAACAGGTGTACCGGTAGAGCTTGCCGACTGCATTAAAACGGGCATGAAAGCGGTCAGAGGCCTCCCTGACTTCCAGGACGGCGATGTCATCCGGCAGGTAACGGTTTAGGTAATCCCGGATCTGGGTAGAGCTAAGAGGGGTTTCCATGTGGGCATTGGCCACCATTCCCTGGGCATGGACTCCCGCGTCCGTTCTCCCTGCCCCGTTAATCCAGATCTCCTCATCGCACATGCGGGAAAGGACTCTTTCAATCCTGGTCTGAACCGTATCCACATCCTTCTTATGTTCCCAGCCGTGATAACGTCCTCCATCATAGCTTATGATCATCTTATAATTCTTCATCCAGTATCGTCTCCACTTCTTCCTTCATCCCCACCAGAAGGGCATACGCCATGGAATCCTCCAGGCCGGCTTCTTCCTCATGCTTTGTCTGTTCCCGGATCCAGTTGGATGCCGCCTCATGAAAAGCTTCTTTCTTCTCCTTCTCCTCATCCATGTCCTCCACCAGTCTGCCAACCAAAGGCATAGCCTGATGGGAGGCGATGGCCAGCATGGAGATAAGATGATGGGTCTTGGTATCATCCACCTCGATCCCCCGGGAACCTAATGCCATGCAGATCTGAATGGCTTTTGCCCCTTCCGCCGGACCTCCGTCCGCCAGTAGGATCAAACCGGTGACGGCATGCAGGTATTCTTCCACGGAAAAGGGATTTCTTAATATTTCATTCAGTTTGGGAAGCCGCATCTTTAATTCTTCCATCCCGTAGTAGGATGTGGCAAGAAGGGCTGCCGTCAGAGGGTCTTTATGGAATTGGCTGATCTGGCGGTAACGGTCCCGCAGCACCTCCAGATTCTCCCCTGGTTTTTTCTGAAAATGTCTCTCAATCAATATCTCTGTAGAGTTCATCCTGTTTCCTCCTGATCTAGATGTCGAATTGGCAGATAGAAGAAAAGGCGCCGCAAATCCTTACGGCGCCTGTCTGTCTTAATTGTTATTATCCCCGGAAGTGTTTCCTCCCTTTGCTGCCTGAGCAGCCTGTTTTCCTTCATTGATCTGCATATCCAGTCCGTAGTTACATGCTCTACGGATGAGATCGTCATCTCCGGAATTATTGATAATGTCATAGAAGTACTGGGTTGCCTTGTCAACATCGCCGGTTCTCTTATAACACATGGCCAGCTGATACAGGGTTTCATAATTCTTATTACTGTATTTATAGGCCTGCTTGAAATCCTTTAAAGCTTCCTCATACTGGTACTTGTTGTATTTCTCCATACCGGAATCATAGAGAATGCTGGATGCTGACGGATAAGTAGTATCCTTCATCTCCTGATACATGTTCTTGGAAGTCTTGGAAGGAAGATCTTTCTTCTTGATTTTAGCGAGATAGTTAGCGCACTCCACATAATTCGGAATAGCAAACTGCTGAGTAGCCTTCAGCAGACTATCGTACATACTATCCTCTCCGTCCTTCCCCTCGTAAACACTGAGGCTGGACTTCAGGTTATCATTCTCGGTTTCCAGAGACTGCTTGTCCTCCTGGAGCTGGGAGATCTCACTGTCTTTCTCCTGCACAGTCTGGGTATATTCTTTCTTAAGATTGTTGTAATCCACACTTACACCGGCTCTGACACTGGGGATAACCAGGACGAACATGGCTACCACACCGATGGCAAGACCGATCAGCATATATACAAACTGTTTCCACTGTTCTCTGTTGGGATCCTCATAGTGGTCCACGGGACGTACATTCTTGAGATTATCGTTTTCGGGACGCAGCTTCTCAGCGTTGACCAGCTGAGGAGCATTCTTTGGTTTTTCCCCCAGTTCAGTCAGGAAACGAAGCGCCGTTGTATTATAATTATCGATGGCCAAAGCATTATAGAGGTCAGCCTTGGCGGCATTGTTATCTCCTGCTCTCATATGAAGAAGAGCAAAGAGAAGATGGCCTCTTACAAAATTAGGGGTGAGGCTTAATACCTTCTTGATCTGAATCATAGCCAGATCGTCACTGCCCTGCTTCGCGTAGGATATAGCAAGGTTGAACTTCTTGGCGGATTCGTTGATGGATTCAAATATGGCCGGATGTTCCTCCATATCACGAATGTACAGATTAGCCAGATTCTCCTCTATGGTAACCAGATGAGCACTGATCTTCCACTGGATATAGGCCTTCCCTGCCTCTCCCATCTGATAGTAGACCAGCCCCAGCAGGTTTCTTGCATCTTTCTGAGACTTGTTGTAGGTCAAAGCCTTCTCCAGGCAGGACGCAGCGCCGCTGAGATCGCGCATGTTCGCCTTCTCCAGACCCAGATTATAATAGTAGTTGGCAGTATTATAGGCTTTTTTGATATGTTTATTGTCAAAACCACAGCCGGTGCAGAAACCATCATTGCCGGCATTATGGCCACATTTTACGCATTTCATGTCTAACCTCCTGAATTCTATGGTGTCTTGACAGGGAATGTTCCATTATACGGAATACCCCTATCTGTCCTTCTCTTCCTGCATGGTTTTAACCATCTCTTCCACGAGGTCAGTAATATCCTTAATGTCATTATCAAATAAATCCTCAGCGCCTACTTCAACGCCGACTGCCGGTTTAAACTTCTTTAATTCCAATGCAAAATCAATCATGATTACCCTCTCTTTCTTTACGGTCCAGGTGTTCTTTTAATTCCCCTGCCAGATAAAGTGAGCCCAGACACAGGAGTTTTTCTCCCTGTCCCAGCTCTCCGCAGGCCTCCTCAAAAGCTTCCCCGGATGTATCATATATGGTGATTGGTGCCTGGGAGTACCGGCTAAAACAATCAGCCACGGTGGCGACTCCTGCACCTCTTGCTGTCTCAATTTTTGTAATGTATATATGCTTCCATGGAAGGGTGGAGAGCATAGAGATCATACTCTCATAATCCTTGTCCGAGCAGACTGCAAACAGCAGGCTCCAGTCATCCTCATCCTGGCCCAGCATCTTAACAATCTGTTCCACAGCTCCGGGATTATGCGCTCCATCAAGGTAGACATCAGGAGCAATCTCCTCCATACGTCCCGGCCAGCGCATCTGCCGGATACCCTCCCTCATCACCTGATCCGGCAGTTCAGGAAGGATACGATGAATAGCGGTCATAGCCATAATCGCATTGGCCATCTGATAAGGTGCCCGGGAAGCGATATGTACATAATTAAGTCTATAATAACGATTCTCCATGGAAAAATCAATCGCCTTTGTTACATTTTTGAAAAACGTAACATCTCTGTAAGAAACGCTTAACACTTCTGAATCTTTCTCGGCTGCTTTCCTTCGGATAACCGGACCGGCTCCGTTCTCCTCATCCAGAAATACAACCGGAACACCTTCTTTGATGATCCCGGCTTTCTCTTCAGCAATCTCTGGGATGGTATCCCCCAGGATCGACATATGATCCAGACTGATGGAAGTGATAACACACAGGATGGGATCTGTCAGGACCGTGGCGTCAAGCCTCCCTCCCAGGCCGGTTTCCAGAATACAGTAATCCGGTTTCTCCCGGGAGAAGACCAGCATCCCCATCAGGAACATAATCTCGTAGTAGGTAAGCAGGGAAAGTCCGTACTTCTCTCTGTCCTCCAGGAGTTCCTTCACGCGTATCCAGGCATCCATCAGAACCTGATCATCACATTCCTGAAAATTGATCCGGAAGCGCTCATTGATCCGAACCAGGTGGGGGGAAGTGAAAAGTGCCGTTTTATAGCCTGCCATACGCAGCACGGATTCCATAAAAGCACAGACGGATCCCTTTCCATTGGTCCCTGCAACATGAATCACCTGGAAATTTCTCTCCGGGTGATTCAAAAGATTCAGATATTTCTTTACATTTTCAAGTCCGCCGGAAGTACCGAACATAGGGATTCGGTTGATCTCTTCCAGCATCTCCTCGTAGGTCATATTTATTATCCCTTTAACTGGGCAAGGCGGGCATTCACCTGGTCCGCCATGGCAGTATATTTGGCAAGTTTCTCCCTCTCTGCCTCGACCTTTGCAGCAGGAGCCTTGCTTATGAATTTCTCATTGTGAAGCATGCCGTCAGCTCGTTTGATCTCTCCTGCCAGACGTTTTGCCTCTTTTTCAAGACGGGCGATCTCCTTATCCAGATCTACCAGCTCTGCAAATGGGATGTAGATTACAGCATCCGGGATAACCGTGGATACGGCATCCTCCGGAATGCCGGACTTATCCGCCTGAGGAATTACTTCGCTGGCATAGCCAAGGGTTGCGAAGAATACCCTGGACCGGTCAAAGATATCCAGGATCTCCTGTTTTTCGGAAACCACATATACCTTAGCTTTCCTGCTTGGAGGAACATTCATATCCGCACGCATATTCCGGATGTTACGGACAGCATTCTTGATGACCTCCACCTCATTTTCCTCTTCCTTGAAGTTGTAATCCTCACGGAATTCAGGCCAGGAAGAAACCATGATGGACTCTTCTTCATCCTGAAGGCTGCAGAAGATTTCTTCCGTGATGAAAGGCATGTAAGGATGGAGCAGTTTCAGGGCGATAATCAGTACATTCTTCAGAG
>JBGVCE010000092.1:0-9580 GCA_045226235.1 Anaerobutyricum sp. | reverse complement strand
GAAATGAAACCGGGGTAAGATACTTTCGCCACAGAAGGGGCAATACTTAATTCTTTTCTTGAGTGATTCTTTCCTTTTTTTCTTATGAAATAATTTCGGTTTATGGTCCGGAGGTCCGTATATAATTGCCATGGGCACAATCTCCTCTCTTTTATGACAACATCAGACAAACCAGTTCCTGGCCTGTTCCATAATCATATCCAGATCACCGGGGTTCTTATATCGGTGGTCTGCACCTTCCAAAATATATAATCCTATTCCGTTTTTCTCCGAATAGGCCTTGGAGTCTTCCACAGGAACTACATCATCCAGCTTTCCATGCATGATAAAAATCTTCTCCGGGTACTGTGGTGCCCTGGAAAAGACATCATGGTTTCTTACATCCTCATAGACAGCTTTGGTAAGAAGTAAGGGCTTCTCAAACCCGAAATCCAAAGCTGATCCTTCCAGAAATCTTCTGAGTTGTTCCTCGTTCATGAACCCGGTGATCGTTTCCCCGATATTCAGAGCTGGAGACCTCAGGAAGATCTTATCAAATGTATCCGGATGATTGAGATGATAAAGTACTGCCATATAGCCACCGAAACTTGTGGCAAAGCAGTAGAGGGGTATCGATCCACATCTTTCCTTAAGATAAGCTACCGCTGTCTCAATATATTCCAGACAGATTTCCGTAGTAAAAGAACGAGATGGTTCTCTGCTTTCGCCATGAGCCGGCCAGTCAAAGGTAAATGTTCCGATTCCTTCCTCTTCCATCACCTGCGACAGCCGGGAAATAACCGAACTGTTTTTATCTCCTGCCAATCCGTGGAGGCAAAGTATGACTGCCTTCTGTCCGCGGAGGCATCTATCCAGACAGGTAATTACCCGATTGCCCTTTGTTGTTAATGTGATTTCTCTTCTCATGTTTGTCACCTCTGATAATATTTTACTATGAGGCAAATGAAAGTCAAAGATGAATTTCTGTGATTTGGGATTTTGGGCAAAAAAAGAAGAGGGGCATCCCTCTTCTCTACTTTGTCTTAGCCTTTCGGATAGAATCAATATCCAGTGAGTATCCAAGAACTTCTCCGACACTCGTTATCCTTCCTTTGACTACTATTTTATCACCTTTCTCCAGGTCCATCACTGTATCCTGCTGGTCCTCTGACTTGATATAGCAGTTGACGGACTGAAACATATAATCATAATCATCTTCCGCGGCCTCTAAGCAGATGTAATCACCGCTGCTGTCGATGGTTCCAAGATATCCTACAAGTTCGACATATTGTTCTTCGTATTTTTTCTGTGCTTTTAATGCATTTTTGCCCAAATCATCAAACAATTCTGTCACCTGGTATTTGGTGTAGGTAACCTTCGCCTCTGTGGTCGGAGCCTCTGTCGCCGGAGCTTCCGTCGTAGGAGCCGGACTATCTTTCTTATCGTCCCCTCCCCCGCCTGCCAGGGCTCCAATTATTGCAATTGCAACAATTGCAATGACAATCCATTTTAGTTTGCCTCCTTTAAGCTTCCGTTGGCAGTTGGGGCAGACCTTTGCACCATATGGAATCTCCGTCTGACAGTATTTACATAGTTTCGTTGCCGGCATTTCCTTTTTCATCTTACTTCCTCCTTTTCCTGGTTATTCCCAGATGAATTTTTTTCGGTTAATACGAAAAATCATCCTGAAGATTTTCCTCAGGATGATTATATCAAAAGGCTTTTTAGATTTGGTTTGCTGCCAGCATACTGGTGAAAATATATTTAGAAGCTTGACATGACCGATACGAACAGTACCAGTATGGCTAAGATTACCGAAAACAGTATAAAGACACACAGGAGTCTACTTAAAACCCCTGATCTGATCCGGTTGATTCCAGGTATTCTGTTAAGACAATCTCTATAATTAAACAAAATAAATATGGTTAGAATGAAAAAGATAAATACACCGACTCTCTCTACCCATAAGTCGACCACTGCAAATGGTTCCCGTAAAGTAGATTCTATCTCCATGGTAAAGCATAATGCAATAATTAAGGCATATCCAATTAGAGCAATGATCATACGCCACAGTTTTCCACTGCGGAATCCAGGAGGCAATAAACGTATTAATTTCCCATAACCATTATCATATTTATTTTCTTCGATGTATCTTCCCCACCCCTCTAAGTCTTTTTTCAGTTCATTTACAGACTGATAGCGACTCTCAGGATCCATCATGGTACATTTGTTTATAATACCTTTCAGGGGGCCTTCGTAAGTAGTTTCCTTCAGATATCCTCCGGTCAGCAGATAATGCATGGTTGCCCCTATGCTATAGATATCACTCCGGGCATCCGATTGTCCGAAACCATAAGCTTCCGGCGCAGAAAAATGCGGGGGAGACCATAGGCATGGTATCAATGGCGGAGTTTGGATTAACTTCCCTGGATATATTAAAGTCGATAAGATAAAGCCTGGATTCCTGATTAAGAATCAGGTTGCCGGGTTTTATGTCCTTGTGGATGACAGGAGGATTCATCCTGTGAAGCTGATTCAGAATATGACATAAACTGCTCATAAGTGAAACAACTTTCTTCTCTTCCCAGGGTCCGTTATTCATGGTCATCTGCATCAGGTTCAGACCATGAATGTACTCCTCTATGATAATCGTTTTACCATTTTCAGAATAGATTCCATAGATTCTTGGAACCCCCTCTAAGGGTTGCTCTTTCATCTGCAGATAGAGATCCGGATTATGGATTGCTATCACTTTCTCCACAAATAGTTCTTTCGTCTCGCGATCTTTGACCAAAAAAACATTTTCATTATGATCAAATGGTGTAAGAATCTCATATTTATCTAAGACAGATTCTGAAATCGGTATTTCGTTTCCCATAAAAATACTAATCCTTCCCAAAAATGGTTTATGAGGTTATAATAATAACATGAAAAAGCAAGAACAAAAAACGGATGAACTTCATAAAGTGCTGGAATCCATGTCTTTGAAAGACTACGACACCTATATTAGCGAACATGACATTCCATCTTCCCGGACCATCCAGTCTTACTTCGAAGACTACATCCAGGAACACGGTCTGTCCAAAAAGGACCTGGTTAGAAACAGTCTGCTGGACCGTACCTACGGTTATCAGATTCTCAGCGGGCTACGGCAACCTTCCAGGGATTAGATTCTGGCGCTATGTCTCTCAGCTAAGATGTCATTTGCAGAGATTCAGAGAGCACTTGAGATTGCCCATGCCGGGATTCTCTATCCCAAGGATCCCCGCGATGCCGCCATTATCTTATGTATACATAATAAAATGTACAATGTAAGTGATATTAATATGTACCTGGATCAGAACGGGTTCCTGCCCATCCGATGAGATGACAGGATGGGCGGATTTCTTACTTAAATCCCTTGGTTATCACTCCGCTGCCATATTTTTTCTCTATCTTCATGATGGCATCTTCCATCTGCTTTTTTCTTTCTCTATCTTTCTTCCGTTTTTCATCCTCTGCCTTCTCCTTATTCTGTTTTTCCAACTGTTTCTGATAATCGAAGAGGCTAAGCTGATAGGGTTCTCCCTCTTTCTGTAGTTTCCCGGTCCTCACTCCCAGCAGCCGGATGGGCGACCCATCCCAGAGATTGTCAAAAAGCCTGACGGCCGCATCGTATATCTGATCTTTATCTGATATAGGGGTTTCCAGAATCATCTGATGGCTTGTCGTCTGAAAAGTAGCGTACTTAATCTCCACAGTAACCTGTTTGGCCAGAAACTCATGTTTTTTTAGCCTTGTGCTCACTGATTCGGACAGTCTTTCAAGAACCGGCAAAGCCTGCTGGCGGTTGACTGCATCCTCCGGAAGAGTGGTAGAATTGCCAACGCTTTTTGCCTCTCTTGCTTCCGTCTTAACTTCTGAATCATCGATTCCATTGGCATAACACCAAAGGAGGTCTCCGTGACTTTTAAACATGGATGATATCCTGGACCGGTCTGCCGTAGCCAGGTCCCCGATTGTCCTTATCCCGATCTGTTCCATTTTTTCCGCACTTTTTCTGCCGCACATATGGAGGCTTCCGATGGGAAGGGGCCATAGTTTTTCCCGGATTTCATGGGAATATAAGGTGTGTACTTTATTTGGCTTCTCAAAGTCCGACGCCATCTTGGCCAGGACTTTTCTGTCGGAGATGCCGATATTCACCGTAAATCCAAAGGTTTTCAGCACTCCGTCACAGATACTCCTGGCTGCAGTTTCCGGTGAAGGGTATTCGTCCTGTATGGGTCCAAAATCCATATAACATTCATCCACGCTAACCTGCTGGATACGGGGGCAGATGTTTCTTAAGTATTCCATCAGCTCCTGGCTCTTCTTGCGATAGTAGCTATGATCCGGCTTCACAGATATCAGATTCGGACATTTCTGAAAAGCGCTGGCCACCGTATCCGCCGTATGAATACCGTATTTTTTTGCCGGGATTGACTTGGCGACCACGATGCCGTGCCTTGTCTTCTGGTCACCGCCCACAATGGAGGGAATGTTTCTCAGATCAATCTTACTGCCGGACTCCAGAAGGCGAATCGCACTCCAGCTTAAAAAAGCAGAATTCACATCAATATGAAATATAATGCGCTCATAATCTAAACTCATATCAATCCCTCCTTCCTGGTTCTATTTTACCATAAGAAGGGAGCATATCAAAGGCAACAGTCTTTTTTAGTGTTTCTGGCAGGTTGATACCATGATTATATGATGTGATGTCTATGGCCATGGCTTCAGTTTGTCGGCCTCATCTGGCTGGTGCCATGGGATTATGATGTGTTTTCTACGGCCATGGCTCCAGTTTACTGGCCTCATCTGGCTGGTGCCATGGGTTTTTGATGTGTTCTCTATGGCCATGGCTTCAGTTCGTTGGCCTCATCTGGCTAGTGCCATGGGTTTTTGATGTGCTATCTATGGCCATGGCTTCAGTTCGTTGGCCTCATCTGGCTGGTGCCATGGGTTTTTGATGTGCTATCTATGGCCATGGTTCCAGCCCGCTGGCCTCATCTGGCTGGTGCCATGGGTACATAATGTTCTGTCTATAACCATGGTTCCAGTCCGCTAGCCTCATCTAACTTTTGCCGACAAGAATTACCACTTCCTACAACACATGGGAAGCACAAAACAGCCGGCATCGGGCGTGGCGGAAACCGGCAGGTTTTCGATATAAATAGAAAATGGAATCCTGGGGAGAGAGTCCTGGATAGGAGGGAGACCACCAGGCAATGGGGTCAGACTGTTTGCACAGTTTGTGTCAGCGAGGTTTGTGCTAGCTTCCGCCACCGAGCGCTTGTTTGAGCGTAGCCGGCATCGGAAAAACAGATTGATCAGACAGACTGGCGGAGCGAGTTTACGCGAATGGCGGATAATCAGCGCGCGAACCGAGGTAGCAAACGCAACCTGTCTGACCCCATTGCCTGATGGCCCCTCTAAAAAGAAATCGCCAGGATTCCATATATCAGAATACATGAAAACCTGACGGTTAGGGGGCTGTTTTGTGCAACAGCCCCTTCATATCATGGATAATTATCCTATCCCATTATCATATACCAGCTTCCCTTTCCGCACAGTTCCCAGAACCTTGATGTCTTTTATGGTCTGAGGGTTTACGGTAAGGGGATCTGCATCCAGAACGACCATGTCTGCCTGCATGCCGGGGATCAGTTTCCCCTTATAATCATCTTCCCATCCACATCTAGCACCTTCACTGGTGTACATACGGACAGCCTCATAGGGGGTAACCGCATTCTCGGGATAAGGTGGGTTCACTGCAGCATGGATACCCAGGATGGAATCCATGGGGGTGACATCCGAATCGGATCCCCCGCCTACACAAAGACCTGCGTCCAGATACCTTCTCAGAGGATATCCTGCTTTCTCACGTTCCTCCCCCAGTCTGGACCGGTACACGGATTCCGGGCCTCCTCTCAGATAGGAAAATGGAGGCTGTGTGGAGATGCGGACACCAAGTCTGGCAGCCCTCTGTATGTCTTCCTCGCTGGCCCATCCGAAATGCTCCAGGCGAAGCCTTGCAGTATCTTTTTTCTCCGGGTGTGCTCCCATGACCTTCTCATAGATATTTAAGGCCTGCCATACACCCTTCTCTCCAATGACATGGAAGCTCATGGCCAGGTCTCTTACGATACCGCTCTCCACGAAACGATAGACTTCCTCATCGGAATAATTCAGATAGCCACATCCCTCCCCGTCACAGTAGGGTTCAAAAAATGCAGCGGTCCGGGATCCTATGGATCCGTCCAGGAGGATATCCCCTCCCAGGATGCCCAGTTCTTTGCACATAGGATCATCCGGTTCCGGCATATAACACCAGTAGATTACCAGGTCCACCGGAAAATCATCCAGATGTTCCAGCAGTAATTCCACCGCCGGATCCTCCTTGGTAAATCCCTCCTGGGCATGGATGGTGGTGATGCCCTTCTTAACGGCCTCTTCCGCAGTCCATTTCATGGCTTCATAGGTCTGCTCCCTGGTCCAGGGGAAGCGGTTCCTTGCAGTCTTGTTGGCCACATCCTGGAGTCTTCCGTTTGGCTTCCCATTGGCATCTTTCCGGACGCCTTCCATATCCTCATCAATCCCGAGGGCATCGAAGGCAAGGCGGTTCACCAGAACATAGTGACCACCACGGTCAGATATGAATACCGGACGGTTAAAGACATCCAGCTCCTCCATGGTGGGCGGGCGTTTTTCCGCCAGAAGCCCTTCATCAATCCTCTGCCCGAAAAGCCAGCGGTCTGCCTCCCAGGCTTGGTCTGCCTCTTTCAGTCTCCTCAGAATCTCCGGGATATCTCCGGCGTCGTACATATTGATTCCCTGGGCGTCAAAACCGGTAAGGGAAAGGTGAGCATGACAGTCATGAAGGCCCGGAAGGACGGTTGCCCCCTTAAGGTCAATGGGTTCTACCCCTGCCTTGGAGGCAGCCTCCCTGATCTGAGCATCATTTCCCAGACAGGAGATCTTACCATCCAGAGCCAGCACTCCTGTGTATCTTTTCCTTTCGTCCATGGGAATCACATTGGCATTGATAAAAGCAATCTTTCCCATATCGAATCCTTTCTATATGACTAATCTGTCTCTATTTGATCCAGCCGGAAGCACGCTCCACTGCCCTGTTCCAGCCTTCCATCAGTTTCTGTCTCTCTTCCGCGTTAAGCCTCGGCTCAAACCGTTTCTCACACTGCCACTTGGAAGCTACCTCGTCCATATCCTTCCAGAAGCCTGTAGCAACACCGGCCAGATATGCAACACCCAGACAGGTGGTCTCTGTGATCACCGGGCGTTCTACCGGTACGCCCAGAATATCTGCCTGGAACTGTAAGAGGAAATCATTCTGAGCTCCGCCGCCGTCCGCGCGGACAGACTGAATCTCAACCCCTGCATACTGGGCCATGGCATTAAAGGATTCCGCTACCTGATAAGCCATTGCCTCGATGGCAGCACGGCAAAGATGAGCCTTGGTGGTTCCTCTGGTGATACCGATGATGGTACCTCTGGCATAGGGATCACTGCCATTTGGAAGTCCGGCAAATGCAGGCACGAAATATACCCCACCGTTATCTTCCACGGAAAGAGCCAGCTCTTCAGCCTCTTTGGCGTTGGTAACCACGCCGGCGCCATCTCTCAGCCACTGGATGGCAGAGCCCGATACATTTGCAAATCCCTCCAGGGCATAATGCTGTTTGTCTGTGATATCATTGGCTGTCTCAATAAAAAGACCTGTGGATGCCGGAATATTCTGCGGCAGCTTCTCCCCCGCATTTAATACGATGAAGGAACCCGTTCCATAAGTATTTTTAATCATACCCGGTTTAATGCAGGCCTGGCCAACTGCAGCTGCTGTCTGGTCGCCGGCGCTGGCTGCGATGGGAACGGTATGGCCGAAAAATACTTGAGGATCAGTATCTACGGAGAATTTTCCTGTGATGGTAAGCTCCGGAAGAATACTTCTGGGGATACCGAACTCAGCGAGAAGTTCCTCATCATAATCCAGTTTCGTAATATCGCCAAGCAGAGTTCCTGCCGTATTGGTAAAGTCTGTCACGTGTGCTTTACCACCGCTGAGTTTCCAGATCAGCCAGGTATCAACCCAGCCATAAAGGATGTCACCTGCTTCGATCCCGGCTTTCACTTCCGGTGCATGCTCCATGATCCATTCGATCTTGGGACCGGTGGAGTTGGTCATGGCAATACTTCCTGAGCTGGCATATTTGCTGTCACCGTATTTCTCCATAAATGCGGTTACCCTGTCAGCGGTTCTCATATCCTGCCATACGATGGAGTGATAAACTGCCTTGCCGGTATTCTTATCCCAGAGTACCGTGGTTTCTCTCTGATTGGTGATACCGATGGCCACCAGATCATCGAAATCCAGTCCCCCGTCTTCCACACATTTCTTGATCATAGCCATGGTAACGTCAAAGATCTCATTGGCGTCGTGTTCCACCCAGCCCGGCTCCGGAAAATACTGTGTGAACTCCGAATAGGCGTTGGAAAGAACGTTGGAATCGTGGTCAAATGCAATGGCACGGATTCCGGTTGTACCTGCGTCAATACCGATAATAAATTTACCCATGTCGTACCTCCTCTTTTCACTTTTTAATATATGGCTGCATTTTATCTATACTTATTATTATACGCTCTATTTTCTTTTTTTAAAGCAATATAGAGACATCTTTTTTCCTTTTTTACAGGCCGGATTTCTTTTGGAAAAGGCTGCTCCTCCTCTTGTTTACTATCACCATCTGTGGTATTATCAAACTATAAAGTCTGATAATACTTTATTATAATAAATAATTATCTGAATTATCAGAAAATTGAAAGGAGGAACATTATATGAAAAAATATCGTAAAGGGAGGGGACTCATGGCAATATTCCTGGCTGTCATTATGGCTATTACCATAATCCCCTCTGCCGGAGTCAAAACGGCAGCAGCCAAGACTGCCAACTCTATTACCGTAGGCGCAGTTAATACAGGAAAGCTGACCATGGCCGTAAAAACCAGCTATAAACTGGAGGCCAAGGCCAAAACAGGGAAACTGACTTACAAGTCTTCCAAAGCCGGGGTGGCTAAGGTGACAAAAAAAGGTGTCATCAAAGCAGTTAAACCGGGAAAAGCCACCATTACCATCAAAGGAAAAAAGGTATCAAAAAAGATTAAGGTAACGGTTGTCAAGAAGAACAAATACAAAAAGGTTAAAAAGATTAAGGTGAAAAGTCCGCCGAAGAAGATGTTTGCCAGCGACAGCAAAAAGCTGACAATCACTTTTAATCCGGCGAAAGCATCCAATAAAAACCTGAAGTTCAAAAGTTCCAGGAAGAGCGTGGCCACAGTAAATGAAAATGGTATCATCAAGGCGATTACACCCGGCACTGCAAAGATCACGGTAACCAGCTGTGCCAATAAGAAGGCCAAAGCATCCTTCACTTTAACGGTAGTTGAGGATACCAGGTTTATAGTAACCTTTGATCCATTAGGTGGTTCGGCTGTTCCTGCCCAAAAAGTAGAAAATGGTAAGAAAGCCACAAAGCCTGTTAATCCGACCTTAAGTGGAGCCAAGT
>JBGVCE010000091.1:0-5262 GCA_045226235.1 Anaerobutyricum sp. | reverse complement strand
GTTCAAATACACTGAAGTCGGTGAAATTGGAAATATGAGGAAGACGAATCACCGCCACGTCAATTCCTTCCTGAATCTCCTTCTGATTCAGACGGTCCGATAGGCTGTCCTCGTCGTCCACATCGATTTTCTCCATGGGCAGAACCCCCAGGACAGGTTTTCCTGTGAGATCCTCCAGCATTTTAAGACCCGGTTTCAGGATCTCCACATCACCTCGGAATTTGTTGATCACGATGCCGCAGAACCGGTCCTGGTCCTCCTGTGGCAGCAGTTTCACTGTGCCATAGGCGGAGGCAAAGACACCTCCCCGGTCGATATCTGCCACCAGGATGACCGGTGCTTCTGCCATCTTAGCCATGCCCATGTTCACGATATCATTTTCCGCCAGATTAATCTCCGCCGGGGAGCCTGCGCCTTCGATCACCACGATATCATTTTCTTCCGCCAGGTGGTTAAAGGCTTTCATCACCTCCGGGGCCAGATTGTCTTTCATCTTATAATATTCCTGGGCGCTTAAATTATCATAGACTTCCCCGTTTACAATAACCTGAGAGCCCATGTTGGAAGTCGGTTTTAAAAGGATGGGATTCATCCAGTGGGTCGGTTCGATCATGGCTGCTTCCGCCTGCATGGCCTGGGCCCGTCCAATCTCCAGACCCTCCTTTGTAATATAAGAGTTCAGAGCCATATTCTGAGATTTAAAGGGGGCAACCCGGTAGCCGTCCTGCTTAAAGACCCGGCACAGACCCGCCGTGACAAAACTTTTCCCGGAATTCGACATGGTACCCTGAACCATAATTGCTTTTGCCATATAATCCTCCTGTTGTTTTCTATGTTAGTCTCGATTTCAAGAGTCGTTTTATTGAGGCTCCCCCAGAATATCTCTCAATGCCCGGATCAGCTTCAGGTTCGATGCATGGTCCTTCACGGCAACTCTCCAGTAGTCTCTGCCAAGATTGACATAATTACTGCAGTTTCGAATCATGAATCCCCTTTTCTCCAGTTCCCTGTCCAGATCCTCCCGGCCGGGGGCACGGAAAAAGAGGTAATTTGCCTGTCCGTCATAAAGGCGGATGGGCATGGAGGCAATCTCCTTCTTCATGTAGGCCAGTTCCTGCCCTACCGTTTCTATCACCCGCTCCTTGTAATCCTTTAAGGTCAGGGCGCAGACGCCTGCTTCCTGGGCCAGAGTGCTGACGGACCAGGACTGTCCGGCCCGGTTGACCGCCTCGATAACCTGGGGATTACTGCTTAACAGATATCCCAGACGAATTCCCGGAAGGGCATAAAGTTTGGTAAATGATTTCAGAATGATCAGGTTGTCATACAGTTCCAGATAAGGTTTCAGGGTGAGATCCTCCTCCCCCCTGCAGATTTCCAGAAAGCATTCATCCAGCAGCAGGAAGACTCCTGCTTTTTTTGCCTGATCCAGCACCTTTAACAGGTAATCCCTCTCCAGCAAGAGGCCGGTAGGATTGTTTGGATTACAGAGGATCAGCATATCATATTCCTCTGTTATCCTGGAGAGTAAATCTTCCTTGGGGATCAGGTCCTCATCCATCCTATGATAAGTAATCCTGCTTCCTGCTGTCCGCAGAGCCTCCTCATACTCCACAAAAGCGGGAACCGGAAGAAGCACTTTCTTCGGTTTCATACCGAAGGCAAGCCGGAAAAGAAGATCGGCGCCGCCGTTGCCGCAGGCGATCCATTCCTCCCTTACCTTATCATTTTCCGCTATGGCCTCCCTCAGTCTGGTACATTCCGGATCCGGATAATTAATCATGTCATCGATGGAGGCAATAACCGCCTGCCGAATCTCCTCCGGAATGCCAAGGGGGCTGATATTGGCAGAAAAATCCATGATCCGGTCCTGGCTGATTCCCAGTTCCCTGGCCTTCTTATAGATATTTCCGCCATGACAATCTGTTTTCATCTTCTATAACCTCTGTCTTATTTTCTTTCACTTAGATTTCTCATCGGATTGCACCGGCCATACCTACATAGAGAAAAGCAATGATTCCGACACCCAGAATAAGCATGAGAAAAGCGCTCACATAGAGCAGCTGATTCGTCTTACGGATATCCTCATATTCCACGGGGCGGATGTCATCACCGATGGTAGGTTTTACCACCGGTTTCCCGAAATACAGGTGAGTTCCACCCAGCTGGATGTTCAAAGCTCCTGCCGCTACTGCTTCCGTCTGGGCACTGTTGGGACTGAGATGATTAAACCGGTCCCTGCGGAAGATCCGGATGGCGCCGGCAGTATCGAATCTCAGAATAGCTGTGGCCAAGATCATAAGCAGGGCTGCAATCCTGGCGGGGATAAAATTACATATGTCATCTAAATGTGCAGATGCATGTCCCAGGTGAATCAGTTCTTCATTCCGGTATGCCACCATGGAATCCAGTGTGTTTACCGCCTTGTAGGCAAAACCCAGAGGAGCCCCTCCCAAAGCAATAAAGAACATGGGAGCGATTACGCCATCCGCCGTGTTTTCCGCGATGGTTTCCACATCCGCCTTGGCCACCTCACTCTCATCAAGCTCCATGGTATCCCTGCCCACCAGATAGGAAATCTCTATTCTGGCGCCGGCCAGATCGCCGGCTTTGAGCCTGTCATATACTTTCATGGATTCTTTCTTCAGACTTTTCGTGGCTAAGATCTGATAGATAAAGAAGGCTTCCAGAGCAAAGGCAAGCATGGGGTGGATCTTACCGGCCAGATAAAGAATACCGTAAACCACAAAAAATGTTCCCGGCACGATAATCATGGTCAGAAGATAGCCGCATAAGAGCTCTGATTTTTCTTTTCGCTCCAGCCCTCTTTCCCTGGCTTCCTGGTAGGAACAGCCATAGAGCATCCGCTGCATGCCGTTTTTCAGTTTCGTAATAAACCATCCGATGATCTGCACCGGATGGATGAGACCATGGGGGTCTCCGATTAAAAGATCCAGGAAAAATCCCAGGATCATCGCATAGATCAGTTTCATATCTTACCCTTCGTAAACTCTGCAGCCATATCAACAAACCGCCTTGCCATATCCTTGCAGTTATGAAAATAAAAATGAGGATAACCTGCCAGGATGTTTCCCTTGATATGCACTCCTTCCCAGCGTCTGCCGGTGGATTTCTCCAGGATGGCCGCATCTCCGGGATTGGCTGCCTTGGAATAATGGAATTCATGAACACGGACCTGGTCCCCGGTATGGAGATAGGGGCTTTCTTCTTTGGCTTTCAAGGTCACATAGCCAAACTGCATAGACAGCCGGTCCGTCATCTGCACATCCGTATCAATCAGTCCCAGCATAGGCATACTGCTTCCGTCCGTCTCTATAAGATGATTGCAGACATACATAAATCCGCCGCATTCTGCTATGATTGGTTTACCCATATGGGCAGCCTCCTGTATGGAACGAAGCATGTCCTCATTTTCCGACAGTTCTTTCCGATAGGTCTCCGGATATCCTCCCCCCAGATAAATTCCTCCGGTATCTTCCGGTAGTTTCCGGTCCTTCACCGGGCTGAAGGGCACCAGCTCTGCACCGTACTGCTCCAGTATATCCAGATTCTCCTGATAATAGAAACAGAAGGCCTTGTCCATTGCCACAGCAATCCGGGTTTTCTTCTCAGGCAGAGCAGGTCTTTCCACCCGGGCAAGGCCGGGAGCCCCGGCTCCGATTTCCAGGATGGCATCAAGGTCTATCCCTTCCTCTGCTGTTTTACCCAGGGTTTCGATGACCTGGTCCAGATTCTCAATCTCCGCTGCTGTCATGAGTCCAAGGTGTCTGCTCCCGATATATATTCCCTCCTTTTGGGGGAAATAACCCACCACCTTTATGGGGAGGGTTCTCTCTATCTCCGGCTTCATCATCTGATACATCCCTTTTGAACACCGGTTCAGGATTATCCCGGCCACCGGGTTGTCCCGGTACTCCAGCATTCCCTTCATCAGGGGGATCATGGTATGTGACATCCCTTTTACATTAAAGATCAGGATCACCGGAGTTTTTGTCTCCACGGAGACAGTATGACTGCTTTTATCACTGGAGATCCCAATCCCGTCATAGTATCCCATGACTCCTTCCACCACGGAAAAATCTGCACGACAGCTGTCCTTAGCCATAAGATAACGCAGGTCCTCCCCGGTGGAGAAAAAGGGGTCGAGATTGCGGCATTGTTGTCCGGTAATATGGCTGTGCAGCATGGGGTCAATATAATCCGGCCCGCATTTGTAAGGCTGAATCCGGATGCCCCGGTCTGTCAGAGCCTTCAATACCCCGCAGGTTATGCTGGTCTTGCCGCATCCGCTGTTTGCCCCGGCAAACATGATACGGGGCAGTTTTAATATATCTTCCATTCTCTTCATCCTTCTGTCTGTCTTTACTGGGCGGGCCTGCGGATGAGAACCATGGTGATCCCCGCTTCCCTGCAGGCATCCACCTTCACATCCACTCCTCCGGTCTTTCCGCTGTCCTTGGAAACCATGACAGCTGCCCCGGTTTTACGGATCAGGTCGAGATTATCTTCCACGGTGTAGGGTGGCATCTGGCCAAATACATGATCCTCCGGATATCCTGCTTTCCTGCATCCTTCGTAGGATGCTTCATTATCCAGAACCCTTACGTACACCCGGTTTTTGCCGTCCCTGACCCCGGCTTCATAAGCCCCGCAGGTATTGACTCCTGTGGTCAGAAGGATATTTCCCTCCAGCCGGTTCAGGACATCTATGGCTTCCTCCGTGTCCGCCACAGAGATGATTCCCTCGTAGTCATAGGAAAGTTGGTTTCTTTCATATCGCAGATATTCAATCCCCAGAAATGCTGTTGCCTCTTTTACCGTCTGGGTGACGATCCTGGCAAATGGGTGGGAAGCATCGATGACCCTGCGGCATGGATTCTCCCGAAACAGTCCCAGAAAGCCCTCCAGATCCAGACGTCCGATATGGACATCGATCCCGTACTCCTCAAGCATCTGGGCTCCAAGATCAGTAGCCACACAGGCCAGCACCTTATTTCCTTCTTTTAATTGTTCTTTGATCACTTCCCTCGATTCCGAGGTTCCGGCGATCACGATCGTATCATACTTCATCAGATGAGATTGAGACTCCTTCCTCTACAGGTGGTAAATTGTTCACTTACATCAGGTGGAGTCCCAATCTCCATCTGATGAAGCCTGCGGCGCATCGCAGAGTTGCGCATAGGAAGATGTCTTCGACATCGCGCAACTCGCGCGGAATCGTCAAGACGATTCCGATTGAAT
>JBGVCE010000090.1:0-4671 GCA_045226235.1 Anaerobutyricum sp. | reverse complement strand
TATAGATGGAGGTATATACTATGAGTAAAAAAGTTTTGGTCATAACAGGCAGCCCCAGAAAGAACGGTAATTCCAATAAACTGGCAGCGTCATTTGCCGGGGGAGCCATCGCTGCCGGCCACCAGGTGGAGATTCTTGATGCATGTACCCTTAAGATGGACGGATGCCACGGTGATGGTTCCTGTCATGAGAGAGGATATTGCGGCTTAAAAGACGACGGTGTTCTGCTTCATGAGAAGATGTGCTGGGCAGATGTCCTCGTTTTGGTTACTCCTGTATACTGGAAGAGCTTCACCTCTCAGATTAAGAAGGTGGTAGACCGCCTGTACCCCTTTGCTGCTCCTAAGCCAAGAGCAGCCTGCACGGTGAAGGAGACCTATCTGCTGGCCACCGCCAACAATCCGGACCCCGCAGTATTTCGTTGCCTGGAGGAAGAATTTGATCTGTTGAATACTCTGCTTAAGTTTGAAAAGAGAGGAGTGATTCTTGCAGGTGGACTGGGAGCTCCGGGAGCTATAGACGACCATAGGGAGTTTCTTGAGGAAGCAGTTAAAATGGGCATGCAGGTGTAAGATAGAATATGTTTTAATATATGGTATCAAATCATATAGGGGCAGCCGCAGACAGGCTGCCTCTTTTGTACTATATATAGCGAAAAAACTTGACATTTTACCAAAATATAAATATTATAAAACAGCGTATATTTTGCATAAATATTGCTATTTTAGATACAGTAACTAATGAAGGGAGAACAAGTATGGCAACATTTAAATATACAACTCTGAATAATATCGCTCAGGACGGTATCGACAGACTCGGGGAAAATTTCGTGAAAACAGATGATGTGAACGAGGCTCAAGGCATCCTGGTGCGTTCCGCCAAGATGCATAATATGGAGATCTCTGACCAGCTTCTGGCAGTGGGAAGAGCTGGTGCGGGAGTGAATAACATACCCATCGATAAGATGGCTGAGAAAGGTATCGTGGTATTTAATTCCCCGGGAGCCAACTCCAACGCGGTAAAAGAGCTGGTTATTGCCGTGCTGATTCTTGCTTCCAGAAATATCGTGGATGGTATCAACTGGGTTCAGGCAAATGAGAACAATCCGGACATCGCTGCAGATGTGGAGAAGGAGAAGAAGAAATTTGCCGGTACCGAAATCAAAGGAAAGAAGCTGGGAGTAATTGGTTTAGGTGCAATCGGGGCTAAGGTTTCCAAAGCTGCGGTATCCCTTGGTATGGATGTCTATGGCTATGACCCCTTTGTGGATGCCAAGAAGGCCAAAGATATCAATAAGAAAATGACGTTTATCAGCTCCGTAGATGACATCTATGAGAACTGTGATTATATTACCATCCATGTACCTGCCATGGAATCCACAAAAGATTATATCAATGAGGAATCTATCCGGAAGATGAAAGAGGGCGTTGTGGTCCTGAATATGGCCAGGGATGTTCTCATCGACGAAGAAGCCATGCTGGTTGCCCTTGATGAGGGTAAAGTAAGATACTATGTGTCTGACTTCCCCAACCCTACGGTGACAGGCCATAAGAACTGTATCACCATTCCCCACCTTGGAGCATCTACGGAGGAGGCAGAGAAGAACTGTGCCATTATGGCCTGCGATGAACTGAGGGAGTATCTGGAGTATGGTAATATCAAGAACAGTGTAAATTACCCGAACATCGATGCAGGTGTCTGTGCTTCTGAATGCAGGCTGCTGGTTCTTCATAAGAATATCCCGGGTATGATTAAGAAACTTGCCCATGTAGTTGAGGATGAAGGCATCAATGTAGCCGAGATGACAAACCGTTCAAAGGGTAGTTATGCTGTGACGGTTCTGGATCTTGATTCTCAGATCTCCGGGCAGAATATCGAGAGCCTGTCTAAGATAGACGGGGTCTTCAAGATTCGAAAAGTTAAATAAAATATTTACAATCAGGGCGAAACCATGGTGATGTGGTTTCGCCCTTTTTCAAAACTTATATAGATAATGCAATTTATTACATGTATTTATTTGGAATATTCTGCTATAATAAATTCAATTTAAATAATTACAATTTTATAGTAAAAATCTTCAGTGCCAGGCAGTATAAAGAGGCTAATCTAAGACCTGTTTATACTGTCAGGATAATAGGGAACCAGGTGCAAATCCTGGACGATCCGGTCACTGTAATCAGTCATCACATCTGCGGATACCATTGTATGAAAAGGCGCCATGCCTGACGTATGAGAAGGTGCAGAATAAGGGATATGGAGATTATCTTCATGTATCTGTGGGATTCTTAGGAATCCGGACTGTAAGTCAGGAAACCTGCTGAGGAACGTGAAAGTGCTTCCGAAGAAGGCCAACATCACAGATACCAGAATGATATCGTTTATTATATGGTAAAGAGGATCATAACCCGCTTCGTAAGAAGCGGGTTTTTTTATTCAAGAAAGGCGCAGGAAAATGAAAAGAGTAAAGATATTAAGTTGGTTTATGGTTTTAATCATGGTTTGTGTGAATCTGGCTCCCATGTCTGTGTATGCGAGCGAAATTAATGAGACATCTGGAGCATCTTCCACAGAGGCTGCCGGAGAAAGTACTGCGGCTACAACGGAGGAAAAAAAGAAGGAGAAAGAGGAGAAGAAAGAAGAGAAGAAGGAAGAGGAGATCAATGTACACACGGTATCCATCAGCAAATCCTCCCTTACTTTAAGTGTCGGTGAATCAGAGAAACTGACCTCGGAGGTGCTGCCGGAGAATGCCAAAGAACGTGGAGTAATCTGGGATTCTTCTGCGGATGATATCGCATCAGTAGATCAGCAGGGTAAGATTACTGCCATCTCCCCAGGTACTGCTAAGATATCTGTTACCACAAAAGACGGTGGTCTGTCAGCAGTATGTACAGTGCAGGTGAAGGAGAAATCATCCCAGTCTTCCTCCGATGACAGTGCAGAGGGAACTTCCCGGGATCAGGAAAAAGGGAAAAAGGATGAAACCTCTGATAAGAAGAGTCTGTCCGATGATGACGATTATTCTGCTTCCGACGCTAAACCATCATCATCAAAAGTGAAGGCACAGGGGTCTTCTGATGATTCTGCTTATGCTACGACCTTGCCTGACGGTACTTATACTGATTTTGAATTTCATTTTTCCGGAGGAACCGGTAAAGCCAATCTGACTTTAGAAAAGATTATCGTCTCAGGGGGAATTGCAAAAGGTGTATTCCACGCCAGCAGCGCAAATATGACCCACGTATACTACGCAGGCAACACCGGGTCTGATGCAGAGGATCCTGCTTATTATGATCCGGATACCGAAACCTGCGGAAAGAATGTTTTACCTATCACAAAACAATCCGTCACATTTCCTGTGAAACTGAATAAAACCCAGAAGATTGCCTGCAGAACGACGGCCATGTCGGTGCCTCATTGGATCAACTATGAATATAATATCTCACTTAGTGAACCAACCAGCTGTAAGGTGAAATTCAAAGCAGAAAATGAGGATGAGGAAACCGTTTCAGTAACCTTAACCGTAAAAGACTCCTCCGGCAATCAGATAAAGCCGGCAGGAGACTACTACGAATTAGATACAGATAAAACTTATACCGTGACAGCCGAGGCAGAGGGTTACGAGACCTGGAAGGGGACTATTAGTCCGGCGCAGGATGGCCAGACGATCATACTTGTCATGGAGGCCAAATCCTACAAGATGACAATCAAGGTGAAAGACCAGGATAGCGGAAAGGAACTGGAAGAGGTTTCTGTTCTGGTCACTGATGAAAAAACCGGGAAGGAGATACCGGGAAAGGGCGGAGTCTATTCCTTATCAGGAGCTCATAAATACACCATAGAAGTTACCAGCAATGAAGATTATGAAGACGTAAAAAAAGAGCATGTTTCCGTTTCCCAGGACCAGATATTAGAGATTCCCCTGAAAGCCATCGATGAAGACGAGGTGGAGAAATACAATCTTACGGTGGTGGCAAAGAATGAAGAGGGAATTGAAATTAAGGATGCCAGGGTGGAGGTTAGCCGGGAGACATCGAAACAGATTATCACGGTGAAGCCGGTGGATGGAAGCTATCCGCTGATTGCAAGGAAAAACTATAAGGTTACAGTAACTGCTGAGGGCTACCAGCCCACAAGCGGCACGGTTCAGATATCCAAGGACCAGACGGAAACCTTCGTCCTTGAACGGGCATATTATGACATCCATGTAAGAGTGATTGAAAGTGCTACTCAGTATAACCTGTCTAAGGCTTCGGTCACAGTGAAGGATGATTCCGGAAAGAGCTATACAGGAGAAAACGGCACTTATGCGGTTCCTTATGAGACCAATCTGACCATCGTGGCAAGTTGCAACGGTTATGAAAGCACGGACGGCAGTACAACTGCAAGCCAGACCCTGATGGTTGCAGGGGAGGAAACAGTTACCCTCACTTTCCAAAAGAGAACCTATACAGTAAAAACTTCCGTGGTAGATGCCTCCACAGGCAAGGCAGTATCCGGAGCTAAACTGGTGGTAACCAACACGGAGACAGATAAAACAGTCAGCTCCTCCGGCGGCGGATACCCCCTGACTTATGCTACGGTGTACAGTATCGCAGCCTTAGCCGCAGGATATGCGCCTACTGCCGTAACTCACAAGGCAACCACGGATACTACCTTAACCATTAAAAT
>JBGVCE010000089.1:0-3615 GCA_045226235.1 Anaerobutyricum sp. | reverse complement strand
AATTAGCCAGGAATTCCTCCTTTTCCTGCTCCCCCATGGAAGGATTCTGGATCAGAATCTCCGCCAGATCTGTCAGATTTTCTTCTTCCATTAGTGTCAGGGTGTTCTCCATCATCTCATAGGAGGGGAAAAAGACCATATAATTCCCCTTTCTGACTCCTATGTTAGTCTTAAGATAAGCAAGGATCTTACGGTACTCCTCCTGGTTCCTTCTGCTATACCGGCTGGTAACATCATTGGAGATACAGATCAGACGCCTTTTCCCTTCAAAGGGAGAAGGGATAGAGAAAGCTTCCGCTTCCTCTCCGTACAATAGATTCCGATAGTAGGGCATGGGAAGCAAGGTGGCGGAGAAGAAGATAGCGGCACAATTTCCATCCAGCACTGTTTTCAGCTGGGCAGAAGGGTCTATACAGAATAACCGGATGAGAAACCCCTGGGAGGTCCACAAACCATAGATCCGATAGCCTTCTGTCATGGTATCCAGGATTCCCAGGAAATGTCTGAGGTGGAAGAAAACCTCGACTATCCATTCCCTATCCTCGAGATCCGGATGATCTGTCAGATATTCCTGCAGTTCATCCAGAAAGCGGGCAAGAGGAAGGTAGACCCTGTCCACATCATCCATCTCCATATAATATTCCTTCGATGTTTTCCCGGTTTCCTCAGCGGTATTCCTGAATTCTTTTTTTATCTCTGAAACTTTTCGCCTGCATGCTCTGAGTTTTTTATGCAAGGTTTTCTCGGTATCCGGTATCCAGGTCTTCAGCATGACCAAATCCTGTTCCAGAAGATCAGCACTATACATACTCCTGGCCCGCTCCACCAGATTGTGGGCTTCATCAATCAGGAGAATCCTGGGATTAGTTCCGGTCGCTCTGGCCACATAAGTCCGGTTAACATGGGGATCAAAAACGTAATTATAATCGCAGATTACAAAATCAACGAAGGCAGATGCCTCCAGACCCAATTGGTATGGGCATACCATATGTTTCCGGCTGTATCGGATAACAACCTCACGGGTTATGGCATCTTCCGAAGTCAGCATGTCATATAAGGCATCGTTTATCCGGTCATAGTGTCCCCTGGCATAGTCACAGGAGCCCGGATTGCATTCAGGCTCCTCCTGAAAACAGATTCTTTCCTTGGCGGTCAGAGTCACGGATTTCATGCGCAGGCCCTGTTGTTTCAGAAAATGTAAGGTGTCTTCCGCCACCGTCCTGGTTATGGTTTTGGCAGTCAGATAATAAACCTCCTCCGCCTTATCCTCAGATAGTACTTTCAGGGAAGGATAGATGGCGGATATGGTTTTCCCAATGCCTGTGGGAGCCTGAAAAAAAGCTTTCTTTTTCTGAAGAATACTGCGGTAGATCATAGCTACCAGTTTCTTCTGTCCCTCCCGGTAAGAATAGGGGAAAACCAGATCTTCGATGGAAGTCTGCCGAAGCTGGCGGGCATGAAAATAAGAATCCGCCCACTTCTTATATTTATCTGTGAGCTGAATAAACCATTCCAGAAGATCCTCCCGTCCATGAACCGACCGAAACCTTTTGATCTCCTGAGTGTCCATGTTACAATAGGTAATCTGGACCCCCATGAAATCCAGGTCCTCCTCCATCAGGTACATGGCAGCGTAACATTTTGCCTGGGCCAGATGCAGGGGTTTTGCTTCGGTAAACTCCATCACATTTTGATAAACGCCCTTTATCTCATCTACATAATACAGGATTTCATCCGGCTTCTTGTCCCCAAAATAATTGGCGCTCAGGTAGGATTCCATGGTAATCTGTTCATTTTCCTCAAAACTACCATACCCTGTGTGATCAATTCCGTCCGCTCTTCCCTCCAGAAGGAGCTGATATCCCTCCATCGTCCATTCTATCTTTAGAGGAACTTCTGCCTGATATGTAATTTTCTGTTCTTTCTGGATCTTTCGGTGTATCCTGCTGCCGGCCTGCATGGTTTCCACATCCGCCACCAGGCTGCCCTGACTCTGGATATCTCCCTCCCTCAGCAGAAATTCCACCAGGCTTCTGACCGAGGTTCTGATCCTTCCGTTTCGATAAGTGAACATTTTAATTCCTTCTGCAAACTAATACATATCACTAATACATATCATATAAAGAAAAAGTCCACAGAGAGGGGCAAAACTCACTGTGGACAATTCCCGTATAATACTAACCTTTAACTTAGGGGATTACACTATTATATTACATGATGTAATCCCATAATTCATCGTTGTTTTTTGTCAAACCTGTGAAATAATTCGGCTTATTTCTAATGCTTTTTATAAAAAGTTTGTTCCATTGATAAAGAAAACCAAAAAAACACTTGTTCTCGTTTTATTGCGGTAATTGTTCAAGGATGCCCGGGATCATCTGTTTCTTTCTGGATACTACCCCTTTCAGCACGGTACTTCTGTCCTTAACTTCCACGCCAAAGGCCTCCTGGATAACTTCCTCGCCCAAACTTCCGCAGACCAGAACCTCCGAGGATTCCTCCAGGATATTTGTCATCATGAAATAAACCATATCCAGTCCGAAGCTCTCTTTCACTTCCTCCATATATGGCAGAAGTTTCTGTTTGCAGGATTCCAGTTCATCCGGATTCATGGAAGAAATCTGACCTACGCCAAAATTCACTTTACCCACATTAAATTTCTTGAAATCCTGGTAGAAGATCTCTTTTGCGGATTTATTGCGCAGATTGCTTCCCGCATCAAACATCTTCTTGGCATAACTCTCAATCTCAACTTCTGCGATGGAAGCAAGCTTCTCCGCGATCATCTTATCGATGGCTGTACATGTAGGTGAACGGAACATCAAGGTATCTGACAAGATGGCAGACAGCATGAGCCCTGCAATGTTCTTCGGAATCGGAACATCATTTTCCATGTACATCTGATAGATGATGGAACAGGTACAGCCCACCGGCTGATTGCGGAAATACAGGGGAGTGTTGGTCTGGATATTTCCCAGTCTGTGGTGATCGATGATCTCCAGGATATCCGTCTCCTCATATCCGTCCACAGCCTGATCGATCTCGTTGTGGTCCACCAGAATCAGTTTCTTGCGGTCCAGATCCAGCAGGTTACGCCTTGACATCATACCGACATAATTGTCATGAGCATCTGTAACAGGGAAATCCCTTACACGCTGCTTAGCCATGATTTCCTGTATATCTTCCACATAATCGGAATTCTTAAACTGAATGATATCCTTGCTGGTCATAAAATATTTTACAGGCATACTGTGGTTGATCAGACGGGCAACAGTGTAGGTGTCATAAGGCGTGACGATAATCCGGCAGTTATGCTCTCTTGCCAGCTTGCGGATTGTCTTTGATACGGCGGCACCTGTAGCCACGATGATGCACTGTGCTTCCATTTCGATGGCACACAGCTGGGATTCATAGCGGTTTCCCAGCAGAACCATATCCATAGGCTCAATGTAGCCTTCCATCATATCAGGGTTGGCTGCTGCGATAAGAACATGACCTTCCTCAAAGTTTCCTTCCAGGTCACCCACGATCATCTCACCATCTATGGTCTCCACGATATTGGCATAGCTGGTCTTTGCCTTGGACAGGATCATGTTATCATAGACATCCATGTTG
>JBGVCE010000088.1:0-2908 GCA_045226235.1 Anaerobutyricum sp. | reverse complement strand
CCAATGCCACGCCAGGCACTCCCATATTAAAATATGCCACAAACACCAGGTCCAATACGATGTTAATGACGGTGGCGACAACCAGATATAGTAAAGCAGAGATGGAATCTCCTAATCCGCGCAAAACACCACCCAGGATATTATAATATCCGGTACCTGCAAACCCCAGGAAAAGAATGGTCAGATAGGAGGTACACCAATCTATGATGGAAGCCGGAGTACCCAACAGTGACAGAAGTGGTCTTGCCAGCAGAGGGCCGATAATCATGATGATGACCGAAGCGATTCCCGTCAGTGAGATACAGCTGCCGATGGAACTGGACAATTCCTCCCTCATCCTGGCCCCGAAATACTGGGAAACCATAACGGAAGCACCCACAGAGATGCCAATAAACAATACCAGCATCAGATTCAGAATCGGGGCGGCACTTCCAACCGCTGCCAATGCATTATCTCCTACATATCTTCCCACGATAATGGCATCAGCCGTATTATACATCTGCTGGGCAAAATTACCGAGCAACATGGGGAGGGTAAAAGTAAGGACCTGCTTCACGGGATTACCCACCGTCATATCAACAGGTGAAAACAGTTTCTTCATAAAATCTTTCATAGTCTGTAAACCTCTATTCTTCCGGCCGCTTTAACTCTTCATAGATTGAGCTTAAGTTAGCCGACTGCATCTTAAGCGTTGCAACGATGATTGGCAGAGAAGCAGATACATCATTGGTCTCTTTCAAGGTACGTACCTGCTCTGCAAGAGAATTCAGATTCTTGGCAATGACATCGATGCGATCGATGGTTTCTTTATTCATAATATTTCCTCCTGAAAACTTCGATAATTTTAAGTCTACGCTATATTGTAGCAAACAATGTAATTCTATACAAGTTTATTATTATAGAGCAATAAGCATAATTAGAGGGCTGCCATAAGACAGCCCCGATTTATACTATACTATTCTAACCACTAAATTATTCATTTGAACTATTCATAACAGGACGAAGATAGTTTTCTTCATATTCCTTAAAGATATTCAGATATTCCTCACCGGAAATCTCATTGGAATGTCCGTGCATCTCATCAAAAGCCCTGTCGGCTTCCATACGTTTAATGATATGGAGGGATACGTTCCCTGCATGGGCTCCGATACGGTCAAAACAGTTGCCCAGATTGAAGAATACTGCACCGCTTATGGCATTGCATATACCGTCCTGAAGCCTGATGATGTGGTGATCCTTCATTACATCCTTCATATGACCGATCATCTCAGATAAAGGCTCTACTCTTATGGCACTCATACGGTCTCTGTCCCGGTAGGCGGTAAAGAGTCTGTCCAATGCTTCTCTGGTTGCTTTCACCAGAAGTTTTAACTCGCGGTTACCCACTTCAGAAAAACCGATTTTCTCCTCTGTCATATCCCTGGTCTCATAGGCGATGTTCATACAGTAATCACCGATTCTTTCCAGGTCACCAATGGAATTCAGAATCTCGGAGATCATAAACTTCCTGTCCTCTGACAGGGCAGACCGGTCAATCCTGATGATGTAGTTGGTAAGCGCAGTTTCGCAGCGGTCCACAAAACGCTCATTTTTCTCCATGACAGCAAACTTTTCTTCCTCATAATGATCAATAAATGAGGCAGCAATACTGAAATTCTCTTCGATGTGCTCGATCATCTGACCCAAGAGATTCCGGCACTGGTCAAGGGCGATGACAGGCGTCTGCAGCAGACGGTCGTCAAGTTTCATGAATTCTTTCTCTTCCTCGTCCTCGGGATCTGAACCCAGGATACGTCCTGTCAGATCTGCCATCTTCCCGGAGAAAGGAAGCAGGATTAAGCTGGTGATAAGGTTGAATCCAAGATGGATATTAGCGATGTCACCCCTGTTGACCGTCTTGGCCAGGAAGGGGATTCCCACCGTATAGTAGATACCATATATCACTACAAAGAAGAAAACCGCGCCGATGATATTAAAGAGAAGGTAGCTTAAGGAAACCCTCTTTGCCTTCTTGTTGGCACCTATGGCTCCCAGTATGATGGTCATACATTTTCCCAGGTTCTGACCTATGATGATCGGGATGGCTGTGGCATAGGTTATAGCTCCGGTGGCTGACAGGGCCTGAAGGATACCTACAGAAGCACTGGAGCTCTGTATGATAGCGGTAATGAGAAGACCTGCTGCGATACCCAGCAATGGGTTCTCAAAAGAGAGGAAGATCTTCTGAAAGGCAGGAGATTCTTTTAGCGGAGCAAATACTGCTTCCATCATGGTCATACCATAGAAAAGAACTCCAAGACCAATCAGGATACCGGCTATGTCTTTTAGTTTCTTCTTTTTGGCGAAAAGAACGATAAACGCTCCCACACCCACCAGCATAGGGGCAAAGGAGGATGGTTTCAGAAGCCGGAGCACCAGGTTGCCTGATCCGATATCTCCAAGTCTCAGGATCTGAGCAGTAGCAGTGGAACCGACGTTGGAACCGAATACCACAGGAATAGCCTGGCCAAGCTTCATGATACCGGCATTAACAAAACCAATCAGCATGATGGTGGTGGCTGCCGAACTCTGGATGATGGCTGTCACCGCAGTACCGAGACCCCATCCTTTTATCTCTCCGACTCCCTTTTTCTTACTGGTAGTCAGAGTCTCAAGGATCTTCTCCAGGCTGCCTCCGGCCAGTGTCTCCAGGGATGAACCCATGAGGCTCATACCGAACAGAAACAGGCCAACCCCGCCAAATAGCTGTAAAATCGATAGGATATCCATAAAAACCCTCCCTTGTCATCGTTAGTTAGCTTTCATAAGTTTCTTATGTAAGGTTCTATATCGTTTCTTGTCTAATTCTTTGTATAATACTTTAATCTCTCCAAAGGGATCATAATCCGGATCACATCCGATGGATATC
>JBGVCE010000087.1:0-5893 GCA_045226235.1 Anaerobutyricum sp. | reverse complement strand
ACCCCGGATAAAAGCATACCTCCTTTTCACCCAGAGTCATCTCCCCTTCCCCTTCGTAGCAATGTCCTACCTCATAGTAATTATGAAAATGTAACTTTTCTCTCCCTTCACCATACTCTTTATTCCAACGCGTACCGGTCAGTGGGAACACAAGATCTCCCAGCGGTATATCATAATAGCGGAATTCTACCTGTTTTTTATCACTCATAGACAATGTCTCTCCCGTAAAACACCCTGATAAAATAGAATACTGGGCTCTATTATAACATAGGCAATACATTCATAGACTTGCATATTCGTTTTAAAAATTATCGAATTCACTTTTCCGGTTAAGTATCATTTCGTTTTTCCCGGGAAATATATCATCTGCCACGGTTTTTACAAAGCTCCCTGTCCAGCCAATACAACCACAATGGTTTTCAAAAGGATCCGAAGATCCAAACCGAAATACCAATGAGTGATATAATGCGTATCCATCTCCACCACTTCTTCAAAATCATTTATCTCACTTCGACCACTTACTTGCCATACACCCGTTATCCCTGGTTTACATGCCAGTCTGGCACGATGATGGTATTCGTAAGTCTCCCATTCATCCACTGTCGGAGGCCGGGTTCCAACCAGGCTCATCTGTCCCAGCAATACATTAAAGAACTGTGGAAATTCATCAAGACTGGTTCTTCTTATAAAATCTCCGATTCCTTTCTTGCAGGTCCCATCAGGAAGAGTCACATTTCCGATTACCCTGGGGTCATTATCCATCTTAAACATCCGGCAATCCTTGACGCGATTCTGATCCATCAACATCTTTTTCTTCTGGTCAGCATCCATGCACATGGACCGCAGTTTATACATCTTGAAACGACGGCCATTTAGTCCGATACGTTCCTGAGAATATAAAATCGGACCAGGTGATGCTTTCTTAATAATCGGGCCGAGAATCAGAATGAGGAAAAGGGCGATTATACTCCCGCACAATCCACCGATAATATCCAAAGATCGTTTGGCAATCCGCTCACCTAATGTTGCATAATTTAAAGAAGATGTCAAAACAGTTTCCTCACCTATCTTTTCTACAAAGTTCTTACATCGTTCTCCAAAAATAGCAGGCACATGATAATGGATTGGAACTCCCATTTGCACGCATGCTTCCATCAGTTCCGCAACACCAGGATCCGTAACCAGACAATCAATATAGATAGAGTCCACTGAATTCTGACAGATATAGGTCGCTGCCTTATCAATGAAAGCTACAACCGGCACACCATCAATCGTGATCTGTTCACTTTCTCTGCTCAGAATAATGCCAATAATCTCATTATTTCCTAGTGGATCACGGTTAATCTGTTCCATGGTTCTCTCCGCTTTTTCTGGATCCAAAAGTACGATAAGACGATTTTTCTTTACTACAGAAATCCAATGATTTTTAATGAACCACTTCCAAAAGAGCCTTAAACCATAACCAAAAACTATATGAAAAAACAGGGTCAGGTACAGAACCATTCTTGAAAAGCTACCGGTACTCTCCATAGTGTATAGAAACAACATAGTAAGGGCAAATACAATAAGGCAGTGTCTGAAGGTCTCCCTGAACTCAATATAGAATCCTCGTTTTAATACATTATGCATGGTATTAAAAAGTATATAAACAAAAATATCACAGAACATCATCAGTATACTGAGCTTGCAATAGGACGGATCGCCATATAAGAAGGCATTATTTCGAATGGCATAGGCAAGAACCAGAACAAGATGCAGGCTGATCATATCAACGATCAGAAAATCCAGATGTTTAACCCATCCCTGAACATTTCGACTATACATTTATAATCTCCTCTCAAAGAAAAATGAATATTATAGTACCGTTATGAAGAAAATAATTTAAATATTCCCGGTCACTCTCTTCTATTTTTGTATCTCTTAATTAATATGGTTACGATTACACCTGCCATAAATGCTACAATTGCCACGAGAATATAGGGGCCTGCTTCTGCAAACAGCATAGTGGAACCGCTGTACAGTCCGGGGGGACCGCCGCTGTGTAGCATGCCGTCACTAAAGACTATGAAAATCAGGCATACGGTCAGGATCATGCCAGCTGCTCCTATGGCACCTGTTTTTCGACGTTCCTTCATGAGCTTTCTGTCGGACATTTTTTTATGCAGGATTTCTACTCTCTTCCCTGCTGTCATCAATGCTATTCTCTCCTCTCAATGCTTATTTATTAACCTTCTTATATATTAAGTGTCCAAAAATAAAAAAAACCCGAACTGAAATTATAAAATTTTCAAAGAGGAAAAGACAAAAAAAACGCCCCCTAAGGAGCGTAAGGTTGATATCTTTATTTAATGCCGATTATTTTTCGAAGAATAAACCAGTAGAGCAACATCACCGTCAAGGGGATCAGACTGCCGATCCAGAAAACAATGCCTGTCTGATTTACCAAAATGTTGAAAAGAGCGTGGAAAGTAATCACAAAACACAGTAGTGCAAAACCTCCCATAATCTGAAGCCATTCCTTATCCCATAGATGAAAAAGACTGACGGCGATTACCAGACCGCAAACCACATGCATAGCCCCGGTACCAAAGCCACGTATCAGGATATGCAACAAGTCAGAGGTACCATAAGATGTAAGAAAACAGACGTTTTCAAAAGTGGCAAAACCTACCGCCACCATAAGTGCACCATTGATCACAATCTTCCTGTCCGGTTCAAAAACCAAAAGGAGGAAAAGAATGGGCAGCAGCTTCATAATCTCCTCCACTGCAGGGGAGATTTCATTGGATGCAGTAATCAGATTAGCCCCCATCACTCCGGCAAGAAAGGTACTGACGTAGGCAGAAAATAGGCAACTGGTCATACCTGTTACCACAAATATCAATGAGCCGCGCCCCTCACGGCGCAGGCAAGGGATCGCAAGTAAGAGAGGTGCTGCCAGACAGATGAAAATATTTTCGATATAGCTCATTCAACCACCGCCTTCCTCGCTGCGGGAAGAAAGAAAGGAAATAGCAACGTCATCGCAATATCAAACCAGTAGTAAGGGTTTGCCATGGTATTTCCTTTGCAGAAGCAGGAAGCCAGCCACAAACCATATTCAAATGCGCAGAAGGCTAAAATACAAATAATCAAAAAAAGTTGTTTCCGGTACTGATTTCTTTCTATAAGCCTATAAAATGATGAATAGAGCAGAAGTCCCATCATTATCCCACAGATCAGATTTCCCACGATCATCGTGCCGTACTTCATGAAGAAAAAAGCCATGCATATGGTGAATATCGGCCCTATCCATGGCAGAAAGTATCTTTTCCTGTTCTCTTCCAAAGGGGCAGCTTGTGTTAGAAGCAGATAAAGAAAGATATAAGAAGAAAGCCAGCTTATGTCTGAGATAAAGGTAATCTGTGGAACCTGACCATAAAAGATCAGACACATTACCCAAAAAGCATCCGCCATTAACCATGCACCATAGAAATAAAACAACATAATCCATGTCCGGCTGTGGTATATGATGGCCCACAGCATGGCAATAATTACACAGACCAATAGTACTATAACCTGAAATGCATTCTCATAGCTTTCGATCATCTTTATTTACCCCCATGTGATCCCTCAGCCGGAAGCAGAAAATGGTGACCAGTGCTCCCAGGCAGAACGCCAATAACGCCACCACCACATAACCCAATGTCGAATAATTAGTAAATATGCTGGCTGTATAGCTACCTGAATCTGCAATCGGACTCTCTACCGGCAGGCCGGCAACAACACAGGCAAGAATTACCGTGAGCATCAGGCATGCTGCACATACTGCGACAGAGCTGATCACATATCGATGGTGTTTTCTGGACCATTCCATATCTTTCATGCGACGGTGAAGTTCCTGTACACGTTCCTCAGATGTCCTCATGTGAGATTCCCTCCTTTTCCAGTTTCAGGCGAAGCCGTTTCTTTCCATTTCTCAGCAGGTCTTCCACTCTTTTTGTTGAGCAACCCATTACTTTTGCAGCTTGGGCATAGCTTAGATTCATATAGTAAAATAGCCATAGTGCTTCTCGGTATTGTGGTGCTATCTCATTCAAACAATGCTGGAGGATCACACTGCGCTCCCCCTTCCAGACAAGGTCTTCCGGAGATCCTCCCTGATCCGGCAATGACTCATCCAGACTAAATTCCTGTCGTCTAAACCTGATTTTCCACAGCCGGTTTACTTTGTTACGGGCCATTTTGAAGAGATATGCACGAAAAGAGCCTTCTGCAATCTTTGGCTTGTCCACCAGTATAACGGTGAAGCAGTCCAGCATAAGGTCTTCCGCATCCTGCGCATTGTGGAGAAAAGCATCAAGATAAGACGTGAGGGTATCCCCATAGCGCAGCATCAATTCATCACCTGCTGACGGATTCCCTGCCAGATATAGTCGGTATAATTCATCATCTGACATAACTTCCCTCACCCTCCCGAAAAAATTACTGTTTATCTCTTACGAATTCATTATAAATGTTTAGATATTATAACATTATTCACTACATTTTACCAGTCTCTTCAGGACTGTATTCTGCGAGCTTTATCGCTAATTGCATCCAGATTGCCTCCATAACTTGTTATTTACCTTTTAAAAGAAATCCTTCTGATGTATGATAGTCATAAAGCAAATTAAGAATAACAAAGGTTTTTAGGAGGAACAAAATGAGTGTCGAGATAATGATTGACGGATTAACTTTTAAAAAAGGCGAAAAGAAGCAGGTTTTATTTCACCCCTATGGGATGCCTATTGATTTGCCCACAACTGTAATCTGTGGAAAGTCTCCCGGAATGACAATGATGGTCTCAGCACAAATGCATTCGGGGGAGTATAATGGATCCGGTGCATTGATGAGACTGGCAAAGGAAATTGATCCCGATAAACTCAGTGGAAATCTTATCTTATTTCACTGTGTGAATGTGACAGGTTTCTGGCAGAGAAAGAGACGATATGTTCCGGAAGATATGGCAAATCTCAATGCAAATTTCCCGGGAAATGAAAACGGAACACTGGGTGACAAGCTTGCCGCATGGTTTGTTAAAGAAATATTCCCGCATGTAGATTTTATAGCTGATCTGCATAATGGAAAGGATAATGATATCCTGGAGCCTTGCGTATTCTATCCAAGGGCAGAAAAGGTGACAGATGTTGCTCTTGCGGCAGCAAAATGCCTGAATACAAAGTACCTGATCGCTTCCTCCAATGCGAAGGGGTTATACGGGTATGCTGCCACACATATGGATATACCTGGCATGATCATCGAGAGAGGCTATGGATGCATTCAGCGGGAAGAATGGATCCAGGGTCATATGGATTCTGTACGCCTTTTAATGGATCATTTTAGGATGTATCCTCTTGAAAAAAAGATTGAAAAATGCGAGCAGATAATATATCCACGTTCCGCCTATGTCACCTTTGACAGGAGGGGTGTCTGGAATCCGGCAATCAAAGTAAATCAAAAGGTGAAAAAGGGCAATCTCCTGGGAACAATCACAGATTTCTTTGGAAATGAAATCAAAAAGTATTATGCAGAATACAATGGAACAATCATCTACTTTATTGCAGGCATGTGCATCCTTGAAGGAGATGAAGCAATCGCCTATGGAATTGATGAATGACTCCCTGTCTTACTATTGTCTCAAAGAAGAAATAATGACGTCCCATCGATGTGGGGCGTCATCTCTTTTTCATCAATAAACATTGTCAGATATATAATGTAGTTGTCTCGTCCTCATATTCCTTGTCAGATTCGGTATGATTACGCACACACATGAGGAAATGCTTAATTTTTTAGCCCTCATTAGCAATTCATTCGTATTAATAACCGAAGCCTAATCATCTGTTGCAACAGTAATAGTCTTCACTATTTGAAG
>JBGVCE010000086.1:0-6053 GCA_045226235.1 Anaerobutyricum sp. | reverse complement strand
GCGGATAGAAATTTGCCAAATCATTTTTACCTGTTCATCATTAAAACCTTATTTATCCATTGTATGGTTTGCTCAATAACATCATTTGCTTTAGATTCGTTAGGCATTAGAACATTAAAAGTATGATTGGAGTTTTTTACGATTACAGTCTTGCTGTTTTCATTTTTGCTGTTTTCCACAATTTCTTTTGCATGATAATAGGGAACCAGTTCATCTTTGTCGCCAGCTATAGCCAATATAGGACCTTCGTACATTCTCAATCCCATCATTGGAGTTGTATCACGAATGTCATCAAACCATTTTTTTGAAAGCAGCAAGTTCTCTCGCCAAAACATCGGTATCTTTGCATAACCGTTTTCCAATGCTTCTTGATAATACTCATCGAACCATCCTTTGAACACTCCTATACCATCATGACATGCACCAGACCAACTTATCGCAAATTTTATCGAATGGACTTCTTTTAATAGCTCTGCCATTACACGGGCTCCTTGACTAAATCCTAAAATACCAATATTGTTACAGTCAATAAAGTCCTGCGTGTAAAGATACTGATAAACTTTTTTTGTATCATTCACTTCTCCACAAAAGCTTAATTTCGTTTGGCAAGCCTTACTATCACCGCATCCTGCATAATCAAGACGAATTGAAGCAATGCCGATGTTCAATAATCTTTTGGACATTTCTGCAAACAAATTACCGACTTCATTTTTTTGTGATCCTGTTCCATGGCATAGAATTACCGCTGGCATTTTTTCGTGTTTTTGGGAATAAGAAAACACTGCTGGGATAGCGTATTCTGTATTATATATTGTAATTAGTTTTTCCATATCTTGTTCTCCTCTATTTTCGATTTGTCATCCTGTTTATTTGAGAAAAGTATATCACACAACTATGAACAAATTCACATTATTTCAGTCTGTCGGCGGCGTTGTTCTCTTTGGCATACCGTCGCGCTGCTTCCCGGCGTTCCTCGCTGTATGGGGCGGTCAGACGGAAAGAGAAACGACCCTTTGCAATATCAAACTCCATGCAGCCCGTTTCGGGGTCTGCGTCGGTCTGCTGGCAGATCGCCGGATAACGGCGGCTGTATGCAAGCAGACGCTTCTTCAAGGCGGTGTTGTGGGATAGTACCCAGCGCGTTGTCCTCATAAAGTTTATTCAGCACCTTGTCAATCTGTTCAAGGCGCGTCGTGATTTGCGGGATACGCTTCTGTTGTTTCTTTACTTTGTCAGCCTGCTGCATGGCAAGGCTCTTTTTCACTAAGGCTTCAAACTCTGCCCGGTTGCTGATAGAGTATTCCGCGATTTTTTTCAGCACATCTGCGACGGTCTGCATAAGCAGATCCGCGTCCATGATGTGGGGAGAGCTGCACTTGGGATTTTTGGCTTTTCCCTTATGGTACTCGCTGCAATAGGCAACATGGCGCTTGCCGCCGTTTCGGTAATCTATGCGAATGTGCATTTTTGCGCCGCAGTCTTTACAGAAAAGCAAACCGGACAGAGGGTGGATTTCTCCGTCCCCGTTGGGGCGTTTGATAGGTGCGTTTTGGTAGGGTCCAAGGTGGTATTCAGAGATAAAACAAAAACCAAAAAGTCCAAAGCAAAATTGCACATGATCAGACCACTCCGGGAATATCTGCAGGAACTCAAAGCCAAACAGGAAAAAGAAAAGGCCTTTTGCGGTTCCGGGTATACGGAGACCGGCCTGGTATGCCGACGGGAATACGGACGCATTATCAAACCGGAAAATGTATCCACCGGTTACAAAAAGATATTAGAAAAAAACGGCCTCAGGCCGACACGCTTTCATGACCTGAGACATACTGTCGGGGAAATCATCCTGGAAGAGACAGGCGATATCAAATTGGTCGCAGATACCTTGAGACACTCCAATATCTCCACGACGGCAGATACCTATACAAGGTCAAGCGATGAATCCATCGCAAAAGGTCTGGAAGCACTTGACACAAGGTAACCCAGGAAGTGATGGAATTTCCATCAACCTTCCATAAAACAATAGAATAACGAGTCCTTTGAGAGTAAAGGAAATGATTGAATAAAATGAATAAAACGGCTGAATAGCCGCTCAAATAAAGGATATTTTGAATTATTCAATGAATAATAAAACTTGCCATAGAACGCACTGAATAATTTTCAGGTTCTAGTCGGGGTTCCTCGGTGCAGGTTCAAGTCCTATTATCCGTAGATTAAGGAGACGTCGCAACTGCGACGTCTCCTGATTTTTACTCCTGCATTTCTAGCCAGCAGAACTCGTTAAAGATCTCTTTGAGAGTTCTTGACTCTTTCTTAAGATGACCAATTAACGGTTCGATCCTTGGATCAGGATCAGAAGCCTTTAGCTTGTTCGCAATTTCTAAAACCTGTTCAGCAAGGATTTCGATTTGATCAACGATATCTGGACACAAAATAAGTACACCTCCTTCCCTGTCACATCGTTTTGGTTGATATACTCTCTTTTAGGTTATCTGGTGTACTTAGAGAAATTTTATCTTTAAATGTATGCGATGAGTATACCATAATTGGTAAAAAATGTCAATACATATTGCGCTTAGGCCCTAAGAAAATAACCCTTTTTAGCCTGTCCTTCACGGTCTGACTGCCTTTCTCTGCAAAATGAAGCATCACGTTATTCCTCGGACCTATTTTCCACAGAAATGCGAGATAGCTTTATAGGTAAACTCAGCAGTACCTTTTCCTCCCATCTTATCGATGTTCTCGGTGAACTCCCCACCAGAAGCGTACATCTTACCAAGCCCGAAAAGCACTTCATCAGAGCATTTATAAAAATGATCCGTGATATATGCCTGAAGCTTCTTTACCTGCTCCTGTACTCCTGCGGACGCAGGATCCTTATCCTTCATGGCGCCGAACTCTTCAAAGACTTTCATAAAGTCCGCCATAATGCTTTCTTCGTCCTGCTTACTACGGCCTTTGCTCTTTTCAGCAAATTCCTTATATTCCGTTGTGGTTCCCCACTGTTTTTTCGCCCGCTTTGCATATTCATCGAGCTTACTTGAATCAAATGCTGTAAAATCCAAATGTTTCACTCCTCTCGTTTTTAAGCCACGGCACATGGCGATCAGATTCTCGATGTGTTTCTTCCGAAGTTCCAGAAGTTCAATCTGCTGCTCCAGTGCCTTCTTTTTGTCAAAATCAGATCTGGTAACGATATCCTTGATATCTTTAAGCGGAAACTCCAGCTCACGAAACAGCAAGATCTGTTGCAGTCTCTCTAGGGCCGTATCGTCATACAGCCTGTACCCGGACTCGGTATATTCCGCCGGTTTCAGGAGTCCTATCTTATCGTAATACTGTAGAGTGCGTATACTCACTCCGGTCAGTTTACTTACTTCATTTACTGTCATCATGGTTATCATCTCCTTCACGTGTAAGTACATCATAAACTATTACGTAACGTCATAGTCAAGCAAAAAATATAAGAGGCCGGGATTTTCACTCTCGACCTCCGAATTATCTTCTGATATGCTCATTGAAAAAGTCTTGTTGCCTTCAAGTGTCAACCGAAACATCCGCCTTACTATCTCGGCAGCCTCTTCATCCACGATCCAATGGTTTTTTTCATTCGGATCCTTGATAAAACCATAAGGCGGTGAGCTGGCAACATGTTTACCGGAATCTCCCTTTGATTTGAATGTGGATCTTATCTTCTTGCTGATATCCTTAGCTGCCGATCTTTTTGCCATTGACAATGACTACATTCATTGATTCGATCTCAACCCTCTCCCAGACCTTTTCCATAATATATGGCTCCGAGCCCAGATATTCATCAAGGGAGGCCCTGTCTTCAAAGTCCATGACCAGCACAGATCCTTTCATCTTTCCTTCGTCATCCAGCAGCCCTCCGGCACAGATGACGTGGTCTTTTACTCTTTCCATGTTCTTTAGATGACGCGGCCTGACGGACATGCGCATTTCCAGCATGTCCGGTCCGTCATACGCTCTGATAATATATTGCATTTTTGTATCACTCCTTTTTTTCGTCTATATCACATAGGAACCCGGCATAGGGATATTTATAATAAAAGACATCCTTGCCAAAAAGATCGACTGTAGATCCTGATGCTTTGCCATTCCGGATCTCAGAGGCCCCGGAGATCAGTTGATCGATCAGGCCGGCTTTCACAGGAAAAGATCCGTGCATAGGGTAGATCTCATCATATCGCCCTGCGTATTCCTTCAGATGCAGCAGGCTCTCTATATACAGATCCATATTTCGACGTGCTCCGAACATGAAGATATTACCATCCTGTACAGTATCACCGCTTACAAGCACCCTGTTCTTTTCGTCCAGTATCGCTATGCTTCCGGGCGTGTGTCCCGGGATGTCAATGATAAGGAGGGTCCTGCCGCCAAGATCGATCTCATTCCCTTCCCGGACAGGGATGATCTTTCCCTGCCCGCCGTGTTCCCTGTAGTTATCTGATTCTGCAGGATTCATATAGAACTCTTCAAAAGCAGAGTTTCCTGAAATATGATCCGGATCTGCATGGGTATTGATCAGGATAAGAGGCAGGTCGGTCAGTTCTTCCGCTATTCTTCTTGCATCAGGCGTTTTCATCCCGGTATCGATCAATGCCGCTTTTTTGGTACCACAAAACAGGAAGAACCGGACACCCTCATCCTCAAACCTGTAAGTATCCTCATTGACTTTTATCATTTCTGCCATGTGATCTCCTCCTTATCCCCCGTATTTTAAATAAATCCGGATCTGATAATAGCATAATTCGATTCCCTATATATTTCAATTAATTTTTCAAGGAAGGATATCATGTACACCCTGATAATCGTCAGACAATTTAGTAACATTACAAGAAGAAGTCGGAAACTTGCAGAAATCCGCAAGTTTTTAAGGGGAAAACTTGCGGATCCAGTCATGTTTTTTGGAATCCGGAGGCGGTAGAATGATTACAGGCAGAGGGAAGTGCCGCCGGAGATCTTACCCAGGACCGAAAGGGACCCGGGTAAGACCTCCGGATGGTACTTCTTCTGGACAGAAGGTCCAGCCATTTCTCGGAGAAATCTGAACGTTGGAACTGCCGGCCCCCAAGGGGGAAGTCTAAGGTTTTTCTAAAAAATCCATTTGGAAAGGAGTCTGCGATGAGAAAGAGAAAAGTACAGCGTGAGATGAAAAGAGTGTGTGAAAAAGAAGAAAAGATCGACCTGTATGACTGCTGCGGCATCAAGGACCCGACGCCCTATGAAGCAGTCAGTAACCTGGTAAAGCAGGAAAGGAAAGCTGCGAAAAAAGCTGCGAAAAGGCGCAGAGCTTTGGCAAGAGCAAGGGCCATTGCAGCAGTGGAGACCAGGGAAGTGGTCGCGGCTTCATGAAAGATGGGTAGAAGGCCGGATCCGGTCTGGAAGGGAGGTGCATATTCTATGGGAACATGACGACAGAAACAAGATAAGGAAACTGCAGGGAAAAGATCCGGGATGACAACGGGTCTTATTTTTTACCTGTCAACCGTGTTTTATGGAACAAAGACCAGGCCGGCAGAATACAGCCGGTAATGAATGAAGGAGGAAAGAACGATGGATGAAAGAGTAAAACAGAGGATCTTAAGCAGACAGAAGGCCGTAAGGCCCGTGATCAAAGAAGAGCGGCCCTGGAGGAATGCCGATGGATATTATGACCCTACCGCATCCCTGGCGATCGAAAGGATCAGCCGGGAAGAGAGAATGTCTTCCAAAAGGAGACGCAGGTACAAGTCCGGAATGGGCAAAAAAGCCAATCGTTTTCAGGGGAAAGCGGATGTCACTGTTAATAAGATCAGTTACGGAAATGCATGAAAGAGGATCTGCCGGGAGAGACAGGTCCTTTTTTGATGGAGTGAAAAAGGAGGAAAACAATGATCAAGATGGTAAAGATTCCAAGGATGCTGTTAGACCATGAGTACTATAAGAACTTATCCGACCGGGCAAAGGTGCTCTACGGGATCCTGTGGGAGAAAAAGCAGGAAGCAGAGAGATACGGATGGCTTGATAAAGAGGGAAGCCCCTACGTCATATTC
>JBGVCE010000085.1:0-2448 GCA_045226235.1 Anaerobutyricum sp. | reverse complement strand
TATGGAGCATAATGTACATAGATATGACTTCCATTCGCCACATTAACTGTACCGGAATCTTCAAGTGAAATCTGCCATAAACCATTAACTTTTTTAAGGACAGTAGATTTCAGATTTTCAAATTCCTCTGCACCTTCATTCAGCCTATAATCAGCTCCGATAAAATAATACTTTTCCGCATCAATGATGATGTTGATATCAACATTAGAAGCTGTTGAATCGATTGTTGTAGGAGTTTGTAATTCTTTATCTTCACCGTTTTCATAAGTAACCCAGTGAATTGTTGCTTCCTGTTCCTGTCCCCATGTCAATACATATGGAGAGAAGTGATTTGCTTTAAATGTTATCGTTCCGGCTTCACGGTTAGCTGTGAATTCTACTTTTTCAGCTTCAACATCCTTCTGATCCAGTTCGTTAACGCTTGCATTAATATGAACCAGGGTAAGATTATCAAAATCAGCATCCTTACCCACATTCATGGTAACTGTAACTGTTTCCTGGGGCTGGATCTCGGTTTCATTCTTCGTGAAGGTAATATCCACAGCACTAAGAACCGCGCCGTCTACATCATCCATATCATCAATGATGGACTGTACGGCATTAGTGTCTTCGACTTCTTCTGCGGTCATTTCTGTTCCAGCCGGAAACGCTCCGTCCGGTGCAAATACTTTGACATCTTTTGAAGAACCGAAAACTCTGGCTGTAGAATCGTTTTCTGCCACGATTGTCAGTCTTACTTCATCCGATTTTGCAGTTGTACCATCCTTGAAAGTAACGATACAGCGGAAGAAGTTTTTGTTGTAGTTTTCCACATCACGGATCTTAAGTGTTTCGGAAGTTCCGTACTCATAACGGTTCAGATTCTTCCATGTGCCATTCAATGCTTCAGCTGTCTGCCACTGGCAGGATTTTACCTGGCTGTTTGTCTCCAGAGTAAACTCTGCCACATCATTGGCACGTACTGCAGCATCTTTCGGCTGTTCCGTAATCTTGGGTGTTACTGTTTCCACTACTTCTGCAGCAGCCTCAACTTGTGTTTCTTGCGTGGTTGTCTCCACTGCAGGTGCTTTTGTGGAAGTTTCTGCTTCCGCAGCTACTGTTTCTTCAACCTGAGCGGAAGTCTCTGCTTCGTTGCTCCTTATGGTTCCTTCATCACTGGCCAACGTCATGAGTGTTGAAGAGAAGATCATGATGATGGAAAGCATAAGAGCGAGGGTTCTCTTCAGATTTTTAACCATTTTTTCCTCCTTTTCTGTGTAGAAACCTCTTGTTTCATCTATGTTAAAAACTATATTTTGTCCTATAGTTTTGGAAAAATATAGAAAGAATCATAGAGATATATATCGTGTAACTATTTTCCCTGGATATGGAAGAAATCTGCCATATTTTGTTCCGTAGAGTGGAACAATTTGCGAAAAACAAGGGGAAAAAGTTGAAGAAATGAAAGAAAAATTGGAATGTTTATTTTTTAGATATTATGTTTATTGTTGATATATTTGCCTTCCAGTAGAGAAGAAAGGCGATTCATGTTCTCCAGCTTGAATTCCCTGGAGGGATGAACGTATCGATTCATGGTGATCGTCACATTTGCGTGTCCCAGGATTTCGCTTAAGCTTTTGATGTCGAATCCTAGTTCCACACAACGGGTGGCGAAGGTATGTCGGCAGGTATGGAAAGTACTGTCGCTGATGTTACATTTGCGGGTAACTGTGTTGAACCGGTTTTCCATGGTGCGGGGTTCGATGAATTCTTGTGGTTCTCCCGTGAGAAAGAAACATTTCCCGGGCTGTTCATACGCCTTAAGGAGTTTTATCATAGAGTCAGGGATTGGGATATGCCGAATCGAACTGGCACTTTTTGGTTCAGTGATTATGATTTTTGTTTTTGATTCGGCCTGGAAGGTCTGAATTCTCTGGAGTGTTTGATGGATATAGATATCCTGTTCCCTAAGAGAGATATCCTCCCATCGTAGGGCACATAGTTCTCCGATACGCAGTCCGGTATAAAGGGTCAGAAGGATGCCGAGGTTAGCAAGACTAGGATTGGCGCACAGATATTGATTCAGACGCTGTTGCTCTCCCCGGCTGAAGACTCTTAGAGGTTTGTGGATCTGCTTTACGGGTATATTTCCCAGATTGTTTACCTCCAGGTACTTTACATGGGAAGCATATGACATGATATTTTTCAAAACCGCAAGGACGTTGCTTACGGTTTTTGGAGAAAGTCCGATGCCTTTTTTTCCTCCGGTTGTCAGAAGCTTATTGCGGAATGCAATCGCATCTTCTATGTCGATATCCGTGATGACCTTCTCCCCGAACTCCGGAAGAAGGTGGTTATTCAGGATATTCACATAGCGGACTTTGCTGGAGGTTTTCAGGTTCGGACTGATCCATTCAAGACATTCCTCCGAGATGGTCTTAAATGTGGTGTCGATGATAGTGATTCACC
>JBGVCE010000084.1:0-2614 GCA_045226235.1 Anaerobutyricum sp. | reverse complement strand
CCAATACATCACTATTATGAACTGCCTCCAACATATAGGGGATGCCTTCTTCCTCAATGCCCAACAAAACATTGACAAACTTGGATTCAGATAAATTATCGCAGTCATAATACACTATTATGGATGGTTTGTTTGATACTCCTGCCATATTACGCTACTCCTCTATCTAATCCAAAGCTTCGGCGCAGGACATAGCCAGTCCTGTAGCAACCGCATTCCTTGGGCCTTCGCATCCTCTGATATTACCACGTCCAGCAACGATATTATATTGTGATAATGCATCAGTAACCAATGTCGGTATCTCAAAGTCAAGGGCTGATCCTCCTACCAGCACAACAAATTCGATATCACGAACATTGCCGGAAGGACTAACCTTCGCCAGAGACCGGAGAGCATTTGTTACAAATACCTTCCTCTTGGCATTGGTGCGGACCATCTTGATCTTATCCATTGAATCAAATCCCTCTAAAGGAATCAATTCTCCTCCATCTTTTACCAATACTACCTTAGCAAATACATTAGGATCCAAAGGTGCTTCAAAGAACTGAACCGTACCGTCTTCGTGACGGATATGGAACATACTTTCCACCTTGGCAAGAGGATATTTCTTTATCTCCTCAGCCGTATTAAAATCCTCCAGTCCTAATTCTGACTGAATAAGCAGGGTAACCATGTTTCCTGCACCGGCAAGATGAACAAGTTTTACCTGCCCTTCTTTATTGATAATGGATGCATCTGTTGAGCCTGCACCCATATCTACGATTGCAAGCGGCTTATCCGTTCCAGGAGTCGTGAGGGCTCCTTTAATCGCCATATCGGCTTCAACGCCGCCTACATATACAGGGATCTTCAGCCGATCAGTCAATTCTTCTGCGATCATCTCCATCTGGAGTCTGTCTGCCTTTACCATGGCAGCAATACCTACCGCACTCTCCATGGAGAACTCGTTAGCGATACCTCCTTTAACCTGCTGAGGGTTATAGGTATCTACCGCCAAAAGATCCTGTATTTTGATTTCTTTTGGATGTTGATTGGTCAAGCTGGACATTACCTGTCTGACTTTTTCAAGCATTCCACCCGCGTTGGTACCAGGTTCACCTTTGATATCTTCAATGACATCTACGCTGTTCACCGCTTCCATCATCTTATCGGCACCTTCATCAACGCCAACGATAACTTTCTTTTTCGATCCTATGATCTCGATAGATCCCGCCGGAATTCTACGTTCTTTAACGTCGCCTTCCGGTGTTTTGATCACGACAGCAGATCTGTTTCCAATCAATGCTCTGGCGATTGGAACTACCTGTTTGGTCTCATCAGAAGTAAGCCGGAACAATGTAGCGATACCGTAAGGGTTCGAAAGAACCTCTACAACACCACCCACTGCAGCCACTTCCACCGCACAGATCATCCCGATAGGTACTTTCTCAATCATACCTACTTCATCAACGATTGGAATCTTATGTTCCAACCTGTTGTTAATCAAAACGCCATCATCGCGCTGGACAATGGCACCTTTGATATTAACTCGCTTATTAAACTGGTTAATGGTCTTGGCCGCTGTCTCAAAAGAAAATCGTGATGGAATAACTACGATCACATCAGTACCTTCTTCCATCTCCTGAAGACGGTGAATCAAACATGTGATTCCAACACCAATCCCAATACCACCAGGGGTATTGGGATTGTGTCCAATCATAGTCGACTCAGTGATAATAGTTTCGGTAATGGTTTCCATTGCGACATCTCCGATAACCGGAGCTGCTTCGTTGACACGCACTTCATCCAAATCACTTACATCAAGCCCTAATTTATCAAGAGCGATCTTCAGTGATTTAAAGACGCCATGTATGTTCTGTTTCGTACCTTTGATACCTGTGGTATCTGTGATACCGCTAGCAAGAAACTTTACATGTTTTCCGTCTATTCTGGCAACTGCTGTCTCTGTGGAAGAGTTACCAATGTCAACACCCGCAACTAGTTTCACGATATTACCTCCGTCGATGATAAAACATCAACTATCTATTAAGCTTTTTTAAGACGATTACGTTTTTCGTAGATATCAGCAGCTTCTTTAACAAAGTTGCCGGAAACAACTGCGCCGTATTCGTTGATCAGCTCATCACCGATTGCATATAATTCAGCCTTTGTTGAACGATATGGACGAAGCGCATTATAAATCTCAAGAAGACGAGCATCCGGAACTGGGATCAATTCGCCGGCTCTTCTTAAGTTAACAGCGAAGAATCCACGTCCTGCGGACTCAGCAACCTGTGCCTGTAACTCAAGTGTCTCTTTTGTAATACGGAAATCCTTAGCGTCTAATTTACCGCTAACAACACCTTCAAGTGTCAGTTCATCTAAAGATTTTCCTGAAGCACTCTTAATTAATTCCGGTTTCTTCTCGCCGATAGGATAATCAGCAACCGTAACTTTTTCTTCGCATTCGCAGGCTTTCTGTGCATTCATGTTCTTCAGAACTTCCTGCATGATCTGTCTTACTAATAATTCCTGATCCACTATTGCCACCTCCGATTAATTAAATTCAACTTTAAGAGCCTTAGGAGCTTTATCTCTGTCTGCATGCTCTGTCTCTTTAATATGAAGAACAGCG
>JBGVCE010000083.1:0-8424 GCA_045226235.1 Anaerobutyricum sp. | reverse complement strand
CCCATTCCCTCGGAAACCATAGTAACCGGATTTGTCCTTTTGTATTGTTTGTTTTTAAAGGTAATCTGCCCCGACGAGATGGGGTCGATACCATAGATCAGGTTAGCCAGCTCCGTTCTTCCCGATCCCATCAGGCCTGCCAGGCCCACGATCTCCCCCTGGTACAGCTCCAGGGAGCAATGGTTTACCTTTCCTTTAGTGTCACATAAATCCGAGGCTTCCAGAACCGGTTTTGACGACCTGTTTTCCCCGTGAACTTCCGTATGATCCCCCAGGTCTCTTCCGATCATCCTTCGGATAATCTGGTCCTCCGTGACCTGATGCATCTCGTCGCAGGAAATGAGCTTTCCGTCCCGAAGAATCGTAATCCTATCCCCGATCTCCCGGATTTCATGCATTCTGTGGGAGATAAAGAGGATGGCTATGTCCTTCTCCTTAAGAATCCGGATCTGGCGGAACAGGAAATCCACCTCCTGGGAACTCAGGCTGGTGGTGGGTTCATCAAAGATGATTACCTTTGGGGCAAGGGTAAGGGCTTTGGCGATCTCAATCATCTGCTGATTAGCCACGCTTAGCTGTTTGACTGGCACATGCAGATCGATGTCAGAGCAATGCAGCTGCTCCATAATCCTCCGGGCATCCTCATACATCTTCCGGGAGGAGATAACAGGGGTTTTACCTAAGCTGGGCTCCTTCCCGAAGAAGATGTTTTGGGCAGCATCCAGATAAGGAATCATGGTTAGTTCCTGATAAACCGCACCAATCCCCTGCCCGATGGCCTGCCTGACGTTTTCAAAACGGACCTCCTGATCCTGGTAGAGAATCTGTCCTTCATCCGGGGGATAAATCCCCAGGATACATTTTGTGAGGGTACTCTTCCCGGCGCCGTTCTCCCCTGCCAGAATATGGACTTCCCCGGGGTAAAGGGAAAAGTCAACGCTGTCTAAAGCCTTCACACCGGGGAATGATTTTGATATCTGTTTTAATTGTAAGATAGCTTTCTTGGTCATATGCTTATATCCTACTCAAACCACCTGTAATGATCAATGTAATCCTGAACATTTTCAGAAGTAATCAGAGGATCATGTCTCTCTGACGGAAATGGAATGAAGTACTCTTCCGGAAGAGTTTTGTCATTGAGGTACTGAACCAGATAGGTCACTGCCAGATAAGTGGATCCATATGGGTCTGTGTTATAGGTACAATAGAGATCCCCTGCAAGGATTGCCTGGGCAGCATCCTTGGATCCGTCTGCACCGCCCACAAAGACATCTTTGATATTCTGTGCCTTCAATGCCTGGATGGCGCCTAATGACATCTCATCGTTACAGCTTGCCACTACCTTAAGCCCATCTGCCACATCCTTATTCTGAAGGAGATTCTCCATCACCTGCATGCCTTCCGTACGCTTGCAGTTAGCTGTCTGGGAAGCAACTACCTCCATATCCGGGTACTCCTTTACGGCATCAAGGATACCGGATTTTCTTTCTTCCATGTTCTGCACACCGGCGGGGCCTTCCAGGACTACCACTTTTCCTTTGCCTCCGGCAGCTTCACACAGCTGCTTCGTTACCAGATAGCCCGTTTCATAATAATCAACACCCGTCCGCATAAAAGCGCCTGTATCAGGGCATGTCCCGATGGCCGCCACTGGGATCCCTTTTTCATTTGCCATGTCCACCACCGGCTGGATTCCTTTTGAATCGGAAGGATGGATTACAAAACCATCCACTCCTCCTTCAATCATAGATTCCATGATAGTAATCTGCTCCTCGATGGAATCCTGAGTTGAGGGGGACAGGGTTTCCACAGTACATCCCATATCTTTGCCTGCCTGCTGTCCGCCGGACCACATGCCGATCATATAGGGATTTGTGGAGTTTCTGGTCATCACCACGATACGGTAATTATCCTTGGCTTTCACATCTGTGGAGATCTGTCTTCCGATCTCCTTCACAGGTAATTTCAGTTCATTTTTTGCATATTCACTGGCTCGGTTCACATTTACATTTTTGCTGAAGTCCTCATTGACTTCCTGGCCTTTTGCGCTGACCGTCACGTCCATGGTATTCTTTTCCGAGTCGGAAGTCCCCCCACTCTCTGAAGTACCACAGGCCGAACATAAGGCCAGAGAAAGAATCATAAGGACAAGTAAGGCGCTTCTTCCAATCACATGATTTCTTTTCCTGCTATTCATCATCTGCATCTCCTTTGATTTTTTTCATATTTTAAAAAGTATTACCCTATTAGTCAACAAATATTTTTCTATAGAAGAGAATTTGCCACCACACTTAAAAAACGCTCCTGGGTCTTCCATGTTTCCAGTACCGGGGATGCCTGGCCGATCATGATGGCCACCAGGTCTTCCTCAGGCCATACATTATACACGCTTCCCCAATATCCATGCCAGCCGTAAGATCCGATCCCCAGGTAATTAAACATGTTGTTATAATCTTCCTGGACGTTCATCATATATCCCCAGCCATGTCCATAGATATAGGTTCTCTCCTTGCCGATATGGTTCCGGGTCATGAGATTCACCGCATTCCTGCTGAGGATCCTCCTTCCCCGGTAACTTCCTTTGTTTCGAAGCATCTCTGCAAAATGATAGTAATCAAGGACAGTTCCATGGAGACCTGCAGCAATGTTATAATATCCCTTGGCGGGCCCCCTGGCCAGTTGGGTATCATCGGTTCCGGGCACATCAAGATGGTCCAGCCGCTGTCCGCTGCCGCAGGCATAGACAGCCGGAATCCTGTCATAAAGTGCCGAATCCGGGAAGAAGGTGGTCTCCTTCATCTCCAAAGGCTCAAAGATATTTTCCTTAAGGTACTCCAGGAGCTTTTGGCCGGATACGATTTCCACTACTCTTCCCAGGACGATGGAAGACAGGTTGGAATAATCCCATCTGGCACCGGGCTGGGCAGCTACGGGAAGGCCGGCCAGCTTCTGGCAGACATCCCCTATGGTTTCCTTTAGAGGATGCATGGTATCTATGATTCCTGCTTCTTTATAGCAGTCAGCACAGTACATCTTAACCGGGTCTTTAATCAGATAGGCCCGGTCTATGGGGGTTATGCCAGACCGCATGGTCAGAAGATCATGGATGGTAATCTCTCGCCTGGGCTCTTCTAAGGCGATACACCCTGAGGCATCCAATGTCGCTACTTTGGTCTCCCGGAATCCCGGAATATAATCCGAGACAGGATCGGAGGGCATCACTTTGCCCCGGTCAAACAGCTGCATCAGAGCTGCTGCCCCTATGGTTTTGGTCATGGAAGCCAGACGAAAAACCGCGTCTTCTTTCATGGGAACCCCTTCATCCGCCTCCCCGTAAGCCTTATACTGGACGATCTTTCCATGGCGGGCAACCAGGGTAACCATGCCCTTCATCACTTTTTCCCTGATGGAACGCTCCATCACCTCATCAATATAGGTGAGGGTCTCCTGGGAGATCCCCACCTCCTTGGCATCAATTATCTCTATCTTTTTCATCTGATCCCTTCTTTAACACTCATCCATCCGGAAAACCTTGACCTGACCCCGTTCTATGACCTTGTCTTCCACGAAGTCATATTTGAGGGTATCCAGGGATTCCGGCGCTTCTCCTTTTTCCACCCAGTTCATTAAGGCGCGGAAGCCGGAGGCATTGGTTACATTGGGGCCATCCCAGTCATAGAGAGCGTGTCCACCGAATCTAGGGAAGAATACCCTAATGTTCTTTTTGGTCTCTTCCTCTGAGGAGAAATAACCACACACCCGTTTATAGTACTCCAAGGTCAGTTTATTAGGCACGATGTGGTCCCCGGTTCCATGGGTGATAATCAGCTTTCCGCCGGAGCCTGCATAACCCCGAAGGTCCGGATCATAAGTAGAATACTTCTCAAAATGAGTCCGGTAAGTCCGGTATAAAACCTCGAACTCTTCATAAGTACATTTCCGGAAATCCCACTGGGAATCTTTCACCATCCAGCGGAACATCTGCACTGCAAATGGTATGAGGGAGGGCTCTCCATCCTCGTGCTGTCTAAGATATCCGAAATTCCTTGGGCCCACGGGCCACTGGGTGATTTCCGGTCCAAAGCCAAAGCATATCCTGGTTCCGTCGGACAGGACAGGTCCATTCCAGACCTTTATCATAACACGGAGATCTTCCTCACTGATGGGACCATCCTCCGTCTCCACTCCCGGGAGAGCTGCGAGAAACTTCTGCCAGCTTGGCTCTTCCAGGTCAAAGGCTCCGTGTAGATGGTCCGCCAGTCTTCTGGTCAGTTCCTTCACAACCTGGTACTTCTTTAAGGACACTTTATGGGGCTCATTATAATGAACCAAGGCTGCCCACAGGCAGGAAAACATCATATTAAAATAATCATACAAGGGGCCATCCGCCCACAGGCCGTCATAGTCTTCCGGATACTTCTGGGCCTCTGCCATAATCTGTCTGGCCCCTCCCGAAGTTCCATGCATGTAGCTCTTATAGATCTTCCGGTCATAGACCGCCTCCACCACAGCCTTGGCCGCCAGGGTGACGATATGGGTGCCGGAAAAAGCCCAATATTCGATCATATCCCACTCCAGATTATGATCTCCCTTTATGCCCCAGCTGGCATCCACAAACATGCCGGTGGAACCGTCATTAACCACACAGGCAAAACCATTGCGGACTGCCATAGGCCATGAAGTAAGATTGGTGGTCTGCTCCTTGTCCCAGTCCGTTTCCAGATTGGAACCTGCACCGGCAATACCCATAAAACGTTCATTCCAGAACAGAGGAAGGAACAGTTTGATATTCGCCGTGTGTTTATCTGAAAGGATCTGTTTTAGCCGGACCAGGTAAAAAGCCGGTACATTTGTCAGTAAAGGCTTCCCGGGCTCCTGGTATGTTCCCGCCTCAAAAAACCGGATATCCATGACTACGATGTTGATAAAGGGGGTCAGCACCTCACGGATCAGGGAGGAATCACATCTTTTGTGCAGGATAGAATACTCCTTGAATTCTTTCGGATCCATCCAGTTATATATATCGGCAGAAAACCAGTTTTCTTTTGATCCTTTAAAGAATTTCCATTTTTCCATTTTCTCCAATATTCTGCCTCCTCACATTGTTTCTTCCATAGTCCTTATCTCACCTGCTGAAAAGCTCCCGGCCCCTGCTTACAGATGGGGCACTTTTCCAAGGTGGAGAAGGGTTTCCCCTCCAGGGACTCATCAAAAATATAGCCGCAGACCCTGCATCGGTAAACACCTCTCAGGGTCTTCTTTTCTTCCGGTTTTCCCCCGGTATCTTCTGCATTCTCTATAGATTTCTGAAGATTGGAAAACCGCAGACCTTCCAAAATCGTTCCCATATTTTTTACTCTCTTTCTCAGGTAATTCTATCGGTAAAGATAAAGGCTGCCCTACTGAGTCCCAGTATGGCAGCCTCCTTGTTTTACTCTTCTATCTTGCTTTCCGGATGTCCGATCTTCCAGGAGGCAACGTATGAATCCGAAGGATTATTTCCCGCTTCTCCATTCAGTCCGTATTCTTTCAGAATATTATTAAATACATCTTTGGCGTTGGTACTGATCGTATCTTTTACCACCTGCTCCCTGTCCTGTTCATCAAACCGCAGGGTGTAATAGTAGTCTGAAGTTTTAACGGAACTTTCTGCAAAACGTTTGCCGTCCGGGCCTTTCTTAAATTGATCAGAAACCACATCAAAAAGGATAAAGAACTCATTTCCCCTCTTCTGGATTATGGCTTGCGAGTCTGACACCAGATCCATGCCGCATTTCTTCACATAGGCTCTCTTCATCTCGATATTATAACTGAGATGAATGGCATCATTCTGAAATTCCCCTTTAATCTGACAATACTTTACCTTATTCTTGCTAATCACATAGGCCGGCTGGACGCCCTGATACATCACCGATACATCCGATACACGAATCGTGTCGTTCATTCATCAGATCTCCATACCATATTTTACTGCTGTTTCAATGAGGAAAGGATGTTTCTCCACATCTCCCACACCATTCAGGCATGGACATAATAAGGTGAACTTATTCTCTAATCCAAGCATCTCAACGATATGTTTGTACTCCTCTACCATAGGATAGAAAGAAAAGCCGTCCGGGCTCTTGCCTGTAGCAATCAGAGCAGCCTCTGTCACAGACAGTTCATTCTTACCCTCTATGGAGAGATATTTGGCAAAGCCGTCGATAGCCAGTTTAATCTGGGCGGAGAAGCCCTTCCAGTAGAGCGGGGAAACCAGTACCATCACATCAGCCCATCTCATCAGGCTATCAAGTTTCTCTCTGTCTTCTTTGCAATCTTCTCCTCCGAATCCACCTAATTTCACCTTGGTGGTATCGTAAAATTCTACTTCATTTCCCTGTGCGATGGCTCCGCTGGCAAAAGCGGCAGCTAAAGTATTGGAATTACCCTTTGCACGTGGACTTCCGGTGATAATAACTATTTTTTTACCCATAATACTAATACTCCTCCCCATCTTTGGATTCTAACTTAAGTTCACATATTAAACTGATTATAATTATACCATCACAGCACATCCGTCTGCTTGGAATATCCTAAACTAGAAGTTACACTTATGACAAAATCTCGTCCAGCATGTCTTCCACTTCCATCTTGCCTATGATTCTCTTATCTTCATTTATGACAAGAACCGGAACACTCTGGACACTGTATTTAAACTGGAGCTTCCTGAAGTGAAGGATGTCAAACATCTCTGCCGTCACATTTTCATTATAAGCGGCGATCTGGCATGCCGACATGACAGATGTGGGACAATTGCCACAGGTAAGGGTCGTCAGAACCTTCAGGTTAATCTTCCGGTCAATGCTTTGTATCCTGGACAGGATCTCGGGCTTTATTTTCTGTCCCGGCCCCATCACATTGAATAAGGCAATCCGGAAGGAATTCCACTCCAAACCATTTGGCACCGCATGAAAATGTATCCCGGAACTGCTTCCGTCACTTCTGCAGATTTCGATGGATGGCAGGATGATATCCTCCCGTCCTTCCTTATGAATCTCTATCTCTACATTGCCTTTCAGTTCATTCTGATTATTCAGGAATTCGGTTATCTCCCGGGACAGGTCTGATTCATCCAGCCATAATTTCAGGATAGCTTTTTCAGAAACCTCACCGAAGAAGTCTTCCGATTCTTCCACCAGATCCGGAATCTCCAGCTCTTCATGAAGGCCCCGGATATAAGGTTCCAGAGTAACCGCTGCCAGGGCCCCGTCATGGGTGGCTGTCACCACCTGCCTTAAGGTTTTCTGTCTTATGTCCCCGGCCGCGAAGACTCCCTCAACGCTGGTACGGCACAGATGATCTGTCAGCAGATAGCCTTCCCGGTCTTTTTCCAGAATATCAGGAAGCCAGCCGGTATTAGGCCGGTAGCCCACGAAGACAAATACGCCGATGGGATCTTCCGACTTTTCATCCCACACCCTGTCGCTCATATTATCCTTCAGGGTAACCTGTTCGATAAACATCCCCCCGGAGACCTTTACAATCTCCGTGTGGAACAATACTTTGATGCCAGGATAGGCTTTCAGCTGGTCTGAAACGGATTTCTCACAGGTAAAGTCATTTTCACGGACCACCAAAGTGACATTGGAAGAAAAACCGGCCATATAAATGGACTCCTCCACTCCGGCCAATCCTCCTCCCACCACATAGATGGGACATCCGGCGAACAGAGGTGCATCACAGGTCGGGCAATAGGAAACACCATTGCCTTTATAATTGAGTTCTCCCTCGAAACCGGCCTGACCGGGGATTCCCCCCATGGCAAGAATCACAGATAAGGCCCGGTATGTCTCCTTTTTGGTATGTACCTTCTTAATCCTGGACTTCAGCTCCAGCTCTTTAACATCATCGTAGATTAATTCGGCACCGAATTTCTTTGCCTGCCTCTTCATGATCTCCGCCAGATCCCTGCCGGAAATGTCCTCAACCCCGGGATAGTTCATCACCTTTGCTGTAAGGGCAATCTGCCCGCCAAATTCATCATTCTCTATCACAAGGACCTTCTCTTTGGCACGGGCAGCATATATGGCCGCGCTCAGTCCCGCAGGACCTCCTCCGATGATAATCACATCATATAAATTTTGGTAGATACGCATGAAAGGTACCCCCTCTTACATATTGTCGTATAATACGCCCACTTTAATACACTATAACATAAGCGAATTTCTGATTATTAAAACAATCACAGTGTAATAATTGCAAAATCTCTCACTCTTTCAGCCAAAGGGGATCTCAATCCCCTTTCTGCATGAGTTGCGTAAATTCTCCATTAATCTTTACGGATTATTCCTACTGCCTGATCCTGTTTTCCTATATACTTATATGTGACTTATTATGATTTCCTGTATGAAATTAAATGGGGAGAGAGGAATTATGCTGTACCGT
>JBGVCE010000082.1:0-7579 GCA_045226235.1 Anaerobutyricum sp. | reverse complement strand
GGAGATCCTGATGAACGTAGATATTGGTCATAATACGACGGCTGAAGGGGTTATTCTTCAGATCATAGAGGACGCGGTCCACCTGGTCCATATCCCCTTCTTTGTATTTATGTTTGATGCCCAGCTGATATCCGTAAGCCTTGCCGATGGAACCATTCTCATCTGCCCACTGGTCCCAGATATGACTGTTCAGATCGTGAACGTTGTTGGATTTCTTCTGCCAGATCCAGAGAATCTCATCGATGGCAGACCGGATGTATGTTTTACGGAGGGTCAGGGCCGGAAATTCCTTGGAAAGATCATAACGGTTTACCACGCCAAAACGTTTCAGGGTGTAAGCGTAGGTTCCGTCCTCCCACTTCGGGCGCACCTTCTCCCCCTCCGTGCTGTATCCGTTTTCAATGATGTCCGTGCACATTTCTATAAAAAGTTTATCTGCGTAACTCATTTTATCCTCCTCTTTTTGGAAAACAATTGCTTTTCTATGGGAAAAGTATTAAAATATATAAAATGCAATCCATACTATATTCAGTATACCCAAATACAGCATAGAAAGGAAGTTAACTATGAATAAAAAAACAAGTATTATCGTTTCCGTGATGGCTCTCATCGGTGTGATTACCACCGCGATCGTCCTGTGCATCGTGTTCCGTGAGCGAATCAAAGAAACCTACCTCTACCAGAGATTCTTCGCAGAGGATGACGACGATATGGATTTCTTCGAGGATGATTTCCTGGAGGACGATGATCCGGAAGAAGAACAGGACGCTGTGGATGCCGAGGAAGAAGAGGAGAAACCTACTACCAAGGCACGCCGCGGTTACACTTCACTCAAAGTATCCTGAGATTTCCTAAGACTGTCTTATCTAAGACAGTCTTTTTATTTTGCCTCCGCCAGGAGTTCTTTTAGTTCATCCACGTCAAAAAGGTAATGAGAATTGCAGAAATGGCAGTTTACCTCGATGGGTTTCCCTTCCTCAATCATCTCCTCGATCTCTTTCTTTCCGACGCTGACCACCGCATTTTTCACTCTTTCCTTAGAACAATTGCAGTAGAATCTGGTGGGCATCTTATCTTCCACCACATACCCCATGTCCCCGAAAAGGGTTTCCATGATTTTCTCCGGTGTCTCCCCGGCATCCAGGTGGCTGGTGATGGAGGAATAATCCTTCAGGTGTTCCTCCAGAGACCGGATGGTTTCTTCCTGGGCATAGGGCATCATCTGAATGATGAAGCCTCCCGCCTGTCGAACCGTATTATTTTTATTCATCAGCACACCCAGGGCTACTGAAGTAGGTATCTGTTCCGAGGAAGCAAAATAGTAAGTAAGGTCCTCGGCAATCTCCCCGGATACCAGGTGGGTCTGGCCGGAGTAAGGTTCCTTCATCCCCAGGTCTTTTATCACTGTGAGTACCCCCAGGTCCAGGGCCTTTCCCACATCCAGTTTCCCTTTCTCGCTGGGTGGCAGCATGACGTCTTTATTAAATGCATATCCTTTGACATCCGCCTTGGCATCTGCAGTGACGATAAGACCGCCGATGGGGCCGCTGCAGTTGATCTGCAGGGTGATGACATCCGTGTCATTTTTGCACATGGCCCCCATCATGGCTCCCGCTGTGAGCAGGCGTCCCAGGGCAGCGGTTGCCACAGGGCTGGTGTCGTGATGTTTTCTAGCCTCTTCCACCAGGTTAGTGGTGATGGCGGCAAAAAAACGTACCTGGTTTCCGCAGGCCATCCCGCGGATGATATAATCTTCCATCTTTGTCAAACTCCTTTAAGCTGCTCTTTGGCCAGGACGACGATCCTCTCGCTGTCCGGCCCGGCAGGTTTTAATGTATAGTCATCGTAGGCAGCCAGGAAAGCCAGTCCGCTTTTCCCGATCAGCCTCTTCATTTCCTCAAGCTCATAGCCCCTTTGGACATGCTGCTCTCTAAACTTCCGATAGAGGTCCCCTTCCTCTTGAACAAATACATTGAGATCGATGTAATTGCAGTGTTCCTCCTGGTCATATTCGTTGTACCAGATGAAACTGACGTCTTCCCGGTCTTCCGCGATGGTGGTTTCTCCCATGACATCCCGGTATTTGTGTTCCGTGTTGAAATCAAAGAGAAAGATGCCGCCGGGATCCAGGTAATTGGAAACCAGCCGGAAGACCTCCGTCAGTTCCTCCGGATCCAGGATGTAATTCACACTGTCGCAGATGGAAAAGACGGTGCGGACAGTACCGTAGAGTTCGAATTCCCTCATATCCTGGTGCAGATAAAGCAGGGAATAGGGCAGACTCTGAGACCTCTCCCTGGCAATCTGCAGCATATCCAGGGAGGAATCCACCCCGATCATATCATAGCCGGCTTCTGCCATTTTCTCCATCATCCTGCCGGTCCCGCAGCCCAGCTCCAGGGCCAGCCCGTCGCGGATTCCCTCTTCTGAAAGACGATCCTTAAGAAAAGAGCACCAGGCATCGTAGGGCACATCATCCATCAATTCGTCATATACTCTTGCAAAACTTTCGTAAGCAGCCATCCCGGGCTCCTCTCTAGGATAGAATCAGAAATTTTTCCAGAGCAAAGGAATAGATCAGGCTGTGATGAACTTTTTTCTCCATGATCTGTTCCAGAGCCATCCTATAATATAACATCTGGGTCTTGTATCGGTCAAGAAGGATACGCTCCTCCCCCTCCCGGATCCGGTCGGTCTTGTAGTCCAGGAGCCACAGGCCTTCCTCATCCTCCCCGCAGAGGTCGATGATTCCCTGCAGGATAACGGTTTCCTGCCCCTGACTGTCAGGGTAGAGAACCGAGGAATCCAGCCCAAGGGTAAAAGGCAGTTCCTTGTGGAGTTTCCCTTCTTCATCCATCCGGGAGAATTTCTCCCCGTATTCACTGAACAGGAAGGAGGATATTCCCCGGCTGACACGGTTTTTTATGGCGTCTCCCATGGTCCGGCAGACAGGCTGGGATGCCCAGATCCGGTCCAGGGCTGCCTGGAAGCCTTCTTTGTCATGTATGTCGGAAAAAGGCAGAAGTTCCATCACTTTATGGACCATGGTGCCATAATCCGTTGACCGGAAGGTCTCCTCCCGGTCTCGGAGGAATGCGGGAACCAGAGTTTCCTCTTCCTCACCGGGGACTTCCCAGGCAGGGAAATCCTCCTCCGGCAGTTCCTGCATGGCCAGTTTTTTCAGTTCCGATACAGAGTATTTCCGCTTCCAGTCCACGGACTCCCGGTAAGGATAGGTTCTGGCAAATGCTTTTCGAACCAGGTCTGCATCCGCCCGGGCTGTTTCTTCCTGTCCCAACAGGTCCTTCAGTTCTATGGTCTTGTCCTTGGTGGAAAGATCCTCCAGAATTTTTTCCATATCTTCCCCGTGATAGAAGCTGCAGCCCTTCCACTCTGCCTGACTGAGGACCGGTAGCAGCCAGTCCATGAATGTTCTGCCATGTTCCGGCGAGGGCAGACTTACCATGTCTTTCACTTCTTCCAGCTTCTTTGCTTCCACCACTCCGGTGAGGATCAGTTTCCGCATGGCTCTGGTCATGGCTACATAGAGGATGCGCAGTTCTTCCTCCAGGGTTTCCTTCAACAGCTGCTCTTTTATGGCTTTCTTCAGGATGGTGGGGGTAGACAGCCTCTCCTCCCTGTCTATAGCATCCATACCGATGCCGATCATCGGATGATATAGGATCTTTTCACCAAGATCCCGGGTATTAATCTTCTTGGACAGCCTGCTGACAAAGACCACCGGATATTCCAGTCCTTTGCTTTTATGGATGGTGGTAATCCTCACCAGGTCCTCCACACTGTCCGCCATACTTCCGCCTCCCAGTTCCACCTCGTAAGACTGGAGCTGTTCCATGTGGCGGATAAAGTAAAATAAACCTTTTAACCCTGTCTTCTCGTAATCCTGGGCATGCCGCAGGAGGATGTTGAGATTCTTCCTTCGCCTCTGCCCGTGGGACATGGATAAGAGTCTCTCATAGTATCCGGTCTCCTGATAGATATCCCAGACCAGATCATGGAGAGGCATCTCCTGTTTTTTCCTTCGGAATTCATGAAGGGTGGACAGAAATCCCCGGATCCGGTATCTAAGTCCGGGATCACTTCCTTCTTCCTCATAAAGCTGCATCAGGTCATACAAGGGCAGCTCTTTTCGCATGGCAGGGTCTGTCAGGATTTTCAGTTCTGCCAGATCTCCTGCGGTAAATCCCCCAATCTCGGATAGAAGGACAGAAGCCATAGGGATATCCTGGTAGACATTGTCCACGATGGACAGATAATTCAGGATGACACTGACCTCTCTGGTCTGAAAATACCCCTTATAGTTCTCACAGACGGCAGGAATATTCAGGGATTCCAGACATTCCGCCAGCAGCTGTCCCTCACTTTTGGCAGAGCGAAGCAGGATTACCATATCACGGTAGGCATATCCTTCCATGTGGAGTTTTCGGATCTTGTCTCCGATCATGGCAGCCTCCGCCAGAATTTTATCCAGATCCTGGTCCGCTGAGTCCTCACCCGTGATCATCAGCAGGGTTTCCTGGGTCTCATGCTCCTTGGCCATGGGGCTTTCTTCCCCCGCCCGCAGGGAAACCTTATCATCATAGTCGATCCCTCCGAAGCTCTCTGACATCAGTTTTTCAAAGAAGAGATTACAGTAATCCAGTACATCAGGGGTGCTCCGGAAGTTATCCCTGAGTTCAATCATTTTCCCTTCCCCCGCCTGGTAGCGATGGTACCTGGACAGGAACAGGTCTGGTCTGGCCTGGCGGAACCGGTAGATGCTCTGTTTCACGTCACCCACCGCAAACAGGCTGGCCTGGCCTGCTTCTAAGAGGGCATTGATCAGGGTTTCCTGCACCAGGTTGGTATCCTGGTACTCATCCACGAAGATGGCTTTGTAATGGGAAGCGATCTCCCGGGCCTCCCCGGAGGGAACCACACTGCCGTCCTCCTCGTACCTATCCACCAGCAGTTTCAGCGCAAAGTATTCCAGGTCGTTAAAATCATATAGGTTCTCTTCCTTCTTTTTCTGAAGGAACATGGAATCAAACTGCATCATAAGAGAGACCATCTCCTGAAACAGCGGGTAGACCTGCCTCAGTTCCATCCTCAAGGCAGATATGCTTTTTAGGAAATGGCGGTTTTTCAGCTCCTCGATGCCCTTTTTCACTTTTTCATGTAAGTTTTTCACCCGGTCATAGGGGGGCCATTCTTTTAGTTTTCCGGTCTTCATGGGGTATCTGGGGAAGCTGATCCGGTGAATCCTGTCATGGAATTCCTGAAAGCTGCATGCTTCCAGCAGAGAGGACAGCATTTCCTTCTCCATAAGGAGATAATCGCGGACCTTGGAGGGTTCCCCTGACTCATCAAAAAGCAGACAGGCCCTCTCCGGATAATCCATCAGCCTCCTGATCTCATTTCTTGCATTGGCCAGGATAATCCCCACGATGCGGGACTCCTCCGTCTCCTCATCCATGAGGGTCCTGAAATCCCGGTCCATCCGGGCAAACCAGCCCTCCTTATCCGGAAACCCTTTGGAAAATGTATAGAGTTTTTCAATCATGTCCTCCAGAACAGCGTCATCCCTGCCCGGGGCATAAGCCTCCACCAGCTGAAGAAAGCGCTCTTCTCCTGCCTGATATCTTTCCTCCAGAAGCTTCTCCCTGACCTCCTGTCTCATCAGTTTCAGTTCCCCTTCCTCCGCGATGCGGAAAGAGGGATCCAGCCCGAGTTCATTAAAGTGGGTCCGGATCAGGTGAAGGCAGAAGCTGTGAATGGTGGAGATGTCCGCGTGTTTTATGACACGGATCTGCCTGCGTAGCCGGCTGTTTTCCGGGGCCAGGGCCAGGCGGGATTCCATCTCCTTAACCACCCGTTCTTTCATCTCCCTGGCAGCGGCATTCGTGAAGGTAAGAACCAGAATCTCATCCGCGGACAGGGGGTGTTCCGTATCCAGGATCATCTCGGTGATTCTGGTGACAAGAACCCTTGTCTTGCCGGCTCCGGCCCCGGCGGATACCAGGATATCTTTCTCTCTGGAGAAGATCGCCTCTTTCTGCTCACGGGTGTAATTCATCTTCCTTCACCTCCTCCCGGATCTTATCGATGATTTCATCTTTTTTGTATTTCTCCAGAATCCGGACTTCCTGGCCGGGATCATCCGCCTCAAAGCCACAGACTGAAGGGTAGGAACAATAGCTGCAGGGAACCTTGTCCCCCAGCTGGTAGGGGGAGGCTTTGATCTCCCCTTCATATACCCTGTTCCCGATCTCTTTTATGGTCTTTGTCACATAGTCTCCAACCCGGTGGAAATCACCGGTTTCCCACACATTTGACCCTTTGTGGGGAACGCCGGCATTGGTGATGTTCAGGGAGAAAGACTCCAGTTTTTTGGTATCATGCTCCAGCAGGTCAATGATGTCTGTATCGCTGTTGGCGTATCCGGTCATACGGAAGGCATTCATCCCCTTATCTCCGGACACCTTGGATTCATCCTGGATGGGGTCCTGCAGCTGATAGTAGAAGATACCTGCCGGCTCTACTTCCTTGCCGGTCTCTTTATGGTAGATTTCCACCGCAGCATTAAGGTAAACCACCAGCTGCATCTGGAGTCCGTAATACAGTTCATTGATGTCAAATGTTTTGGAGCCGGATTTATAGTCAATAATCTTTAGATAGATCTTATGGTCATCTTCATAGAGGTCCACCCGGTCGATGACGCCGTTAAGGGCAATCCGGTGGCCGTCCTCCAGGGGAATTTTGGTCTTCTCCAGGGAATCCCCGGCTCCGAATTTCAGCTCAAAACGGTCAGGTTCAAAGGCACTGTTTCGAAGATGATAACATAGCACCTTCACCGTTCTGGCAAGAATCCTTCGAACCATCTGCCTCTTGTACCGGTTTCTGGCTGAACTGTCCATGACATCACGGATGGCTGGGTCCATCACTGCATCCACGGCTTCATCAAGCATGGTTTCCTGTACCTCTTCCGGAATCTCCTTCCAGCGGTAACCCCTGCTTTTAACCAGGTTGGAAAAATGCTCCAGGGCTCCGTGAAAGAGGTTGCCCAGGTCCACGGGATAGACTTTAAATTCTTTTCGTTCGGTAAGGCCCAGGCCAAAATCGCAGAAATAGCGGAAGGGGCAGGAGGAAAACTCTTCCATCCTGGTAACGCTCCCGATCAGGTCCTTGCCGTAGAGTTTTTCCACCGTCTCTTCAGACAGACTGTCCCAGCTGTGGCCGGATTCCATGGATTGCCAGATATCCTTAAGCTCCTCCGGGTGTTCTTCCTGCCAGTAGGCAAGAAGGGCATAGAAGGCTTTCTCCTCCGGTTTTTGCCCCTCATACCAGAGGCGCAGCTGCCGGATCAGGTATTCCCTGCTGTCTTTCTCGTTGAACAAGTACTGGCGGATGTCCCTCGGATAATGTAAGGTCTTAAGCCGGGGGAATATCTGCATTATGCTAGTAAATAAGGTGGATGGCCTCCGGGCATCGCCGTCCGCCCCGGTCTGGCAGCAGCATAAGTACAGTTCCTCCCGGGGCTTGGCAAGAGCCAGGTACAGATAATACTCATCCTCCAGCA
>JBGVCE010000081.1:0-6071 GCA_045226235.1 Anaerobutyricum sp. | reverse complement strand
TTCCTTCCTCAGACACCGATGGATACCCCCTTCATCAGATCCTTCAGAGGCTTCACCACGTTATCTATGGTGGTGGTACTCATGGGTTTTAACAGCTGCTCTATCTTCAGATACATGGGGGAAGCTTCCTCGTCAATGCTGCCGTCCGCCTTGATAAAGGCAAAGCGGAAGTCTTCCTCACTCATCTTCTCTGTAGTGAAAAGGATAGCCTGCCCGATGGGAAGATCCAGGAAAGAATCACTGTCGTTGCTCCCGTAGGCATCCGAGAAAAGCAGAATGGCATGATTCCTGCCGTTACCCTGAAACTTAGCCAGGGACTTACGGATGGCTGTGTGGACAGACTCTTTGCCGTCATCCCCTCCTCCGTAGAGCGGTACGCTTCTTAATTTCTTAAAAAACCGGACACTGTCATCGGTATAAAAAGAATCCTCAAATAGGATACACTCCGTCTCCTCCCCGTGCTTCTCATCCCGGATCACCGTGATGCCCAGCTTAGGGAAGACCTCGTATCTGTTTAATCCATCTATGATATGAACCGCAGCGAAATAGACGGCGGGATATACCGTGTACATGGATGCGGTGCCATCCACGATAAAATCAAGATATAAGGTGAAGGCTTTCTCCTGTTCCTCTTTCACGATTTTCTGTAAATCCACCGGGATCTCCGGATTATTTACTCCCATATTCTCCTCCTTCTATCGAATCTGCAATACTTTAATCTGTGTGCCGGCATAGCTGTAGGTATCCCCCTGGCTGACCTGGTCCGGATTGCTTACGGTCACCGGGTGGCAGTCTTCATGGAGCACCAGGGCTTTCATCCTGTCCCCCATCCGGTAGAAGGATAAGATATGGGCACTGATCCTTCCGTTGAGGCTTCGTTCCTGGCGGATTCCTATCTCGATGGGTACAAAACGGCATTTCTTTACGTAGGGGCGGTAAACCACATCACCCACCTGATAAGAGAATCGGATCACATCCTCCTCTTCCTCTCCTTCCAGTAATTCGGGAAGGAAAATCCTGATACCCTGCTCCTTAAGATATGCCTCCATATCATGGATTACCTGTCGGATATCCTCGTAGCGGTCCTCCTCAGGGGCAATCATCCTTGCGATGATGCGGCGAAGGTCTGCATCGATCCCTGGCATGGATTTCAGGGTGTAGGCATAGGAATCCCCCACCAGCTGCCTCTGTATCTCCTCATTTTCATGGAAATGATGGGTTCCGGTATATAAGAAAAAGAGGACCAGGCCCGCTGAGTAGATATCCATGGCCTTGGAGGGCACATAGCTGTTCCAATACCGTGGATCAACATAGCCCGGCGTCCCTCTCTGCTCCCTGCGGTTAAGCAGGGTCTGGCTGGAGTCATGAAGATGTACCCAGTCAAAATCCACGATTTTCACCACTGCTCCGTCGGGGGAGACCATCAGGTTCTCCGGTTTTAAATCCCGGTGAATGATGGGGTCCGTCTCAAAAACCGACATATAATAATCAATGCCATGGAGAAACTTCATGGCAATCTTATGGCAGGTCCGGATCTTTTGATTCCAGTTTTCCCCGGCGATTCCCTTCTGATACATGAGATCGGAAAGATCGCACTCCGGAATGTACTCCACCAGGGTGATAAATCTCTTCAGCTTCTCATCCAGCATGCCGCCATAGATCCGTATGATAAATGGGGAATGAAGCTGTACTTTGCTCTCCTTCTCCACATAGATGGTATCCATCTCATCGCAGAAGATTACTTTCACAAAGTATTTCTTTCCCGAGTACTGATCCTGAGCGATCAGTCCCTGTTTGCTGGCCTTGCGGTAAACCTGACGAATCATCCTCAAAGAGATTTTAAGGGAATCCGACTGATAATCCCGGTCTTTGATCCATAAAAAGCTGTCGCCTTCTTCGAAATATCGACTCAATCTTCCTCCCTGCCTTTCACAAACATCTTAAGAAACCGGCTTTTCAGGGATTCTTCTTTCACAGCGCGGAATCTGGCCGGTTCTTCCTCCTGCATTATTCCCAGGCCCTTGTCCGGTGACAAGGTCCTAAGATTCTCCTCTGCCGGCCTTATCATGTCATCCGGAATACCGGGTCTGATCTCCTCCAATGGGATAAAATCCCTTCCTTCCACCACCGTCACTGCCTTATTCTGGTCTGGGGATGTCTCCATCTTTCTGGGGGGCGGAAAGATAAGAAATGCAGTTTGATTATCATTTTCCCCCAGGTTCCTGGCGTATTCCAGGATGGTGGATAATATCTGTGACTTGTCCCTCTTATCTTTGATCATCTTCTCCAGATGGCCCTGACGGATATTGCCGAAGGCTCCGTCTGATCCCATGAGTACACACTGGACCTGGTCCCCTTCCAGGCAGACCAGATGAGGCTGGGTCTCCTGCCTCCGCCCCAGATACTCCAGGAGTCGGTTCTTGTTCTGCAGGAAGAGGGTACTTCCGATCTGAGTCTTTCCTTCTTTCACCAGCTGCCAGGCCAGGTTCTGGATCTCACTGATCAGTTCCAGTTTATCCTTTCTCATCACGTAGATGGGGCTGTCCCCGCAATTGGCAAAAATCCAGGTATCCCAGAAATGGATGGCTGTGGTAAGGGTGGTTCCCCCCTTAAGTCCGGCATCCATCCCCTTCTTATACAGACGTTGATTGATCTTATCAAATATATCCTGGCAGAAGGTCTTCAGACTGTCAATCTGGGTCTCCAGGGAACAATCCTTAAATTCCTCGCTCATCAGTATATTAACCAGTTCCTGATACCAGATAGATATGGCTGTCTTGGAGTAGAGATTTCCTGCGGATAATCCCCCCATGCCGTCCGCCACCGCAAAGGCGCTGACCGTGGCTTCATGGTTCATCTTAAGGTCCATATGACAGCAGCTATCCTCGTTCCGGGAACGTTTATTTTGTAGTGATTCACTAAAGAAAACCATGTTTTCTCCTCCTGACATGCCTTTCTTTTTCTGACAACCTGTGATAAACTGAATGGAAAATGACCACCCGGAGGACCTTCATGTTTCCAGAACGATTCACCAGCCTTGTATTTTATCAGAAAAAGAAAAACATCCTGTTATATCGTGCCGCAGATGAGACACGCAAATATGTTCTAAAAAGTATTATAACAAAAGACGCTGCAGTTAGACAGGCTTTTTATGATGAATATGAATCTTTATGCTGCCTGAATTCTCCCTCACTGCCGGTTTATTACGGAATCAGCGAGGATTTTTCTTACCCTGACCAGGAAGGAAGCTATCTGACACTCTGTATGGAGGATTGTTCCGGCGGAATTCCTCTGGATCAGTATGACTGCAGCCCGGAAGATATGCTGAGAATCCTGCACCGGACCGGTCAGGTTCTGCTCTATCTCCTGGAGCACGGAATCCTCTATACCGACCTCAACCCCTCTAATATTCTTGTGTCGGGGGAGAAAGAATCCCCGCAGATCATCCTCCTGGATTTCACCTTTTGTTACTATTTCCGGAGGAATCCTCACCCGGAATACCCTCTGCGGTTCTCCTATCACCTGGATCCCTCTTTAAAGGGAAATCAGCTCCTGATACAGGAACTTGCCCTTCTTATGCAGGAGCTGATGATAGAAAAGGAAGATTCCTTCCAATCCTCCTCTTTCTACTTTCTCCTCCAGACCGGACTCCATCCTTCCGGACATCTGTATCTGAAGGATTATCTAGTCCTCATGGAGAAGACTCTGATATAAACTTTCCAACAATGGCGCCAAGGTTTTTCCGATATCCTTGGTGCCTAATTTATTAGCTACGATCACATATCTGGGATCCTCTGCCGGTGCGAAACTTACCATCCAGGCATTGTTGCTCCCGTCTCCTCTCTGGGCTGTCCCGGTCTTAGCCGCAATCTGCCCGTAGGCGTCTGTCAATCCATAGGAATCCGCCGCCTCTACCATAACATCCTTGATTTTTCCTGCCGTTTCTTCCTCCATGGTCCGGGCCAGGATCTGGCTCTCTCCCTGGTAAACCGTATCTCCCTTTCCATTTACCGCCGAGGCAAAGAGATAGGGCTTACACATCTTCCCTCCATTGGCGATGGACTGGGTAATCATGGCCATCTGCAGGGGAGTCAGGGTGGTATTTCCCTGCCCGAAACAGGTGGCTGCCAGCTCATTTTTTGAAGCGTCATTCACAGAGAAGGTGGAATGCAGGGTGGCGAAATCCAGAGGGATATCCTGACCCAGCAAAAAAGCATCTCCAGCTCTTTGAATCGCTCTGTTCCCTAATTTCAGTCCCCTGTCCATGAAATAGACATTGGAGGAATGGACGAAACCTTCGCGAAAATCTATGGTTCCATAAGCATTTCCATTATAATTATGAATAGTCTGCCCGTCCACCTTGAGAGAACCCTGGTCGTTCACCGTCTCATTCTCCAGGCCTTCCTCCAGGATTGCCTTGGATACCACCAGCTTAAAGACGGAACCGGGTACCACGGCATTCTGGTAGGCATTGGACAAAAGAAGTCCTTCCGCCTCATTGATCTTCTCCCAGTTCTTCTCCAGTTTTTTAAGATTATAGGTAGGAGTAGACACTAAAGCCAGAATCTCCCCGCTTTTGGCATCCAGAATTGCCAGGGACCCCTTGCTCTTATATTCTTTCATCTTGTCATAGGCCGTCTGCTGCAGCTTTGCATCGATGGTAAGGGTCAGGTCTGCTCCCCTTTTGTCGGAGGAGGGGGAAGAGGAATGGACCAGGTACTGATTCATGGTCTTTTCAATCCCGTAATTTCCGTAGATTCTGGACTGGTAGCCCAGAAAGTTGGAGAAGGCTTTTCCATCCAGGTATTTTCTGGCTCCTCCTGCTTCTTCCGTCCAGGCAATGGCTGTCCCGTTTCTGTCCAGAATAGAGCCTCTCTTATATTCTCTTTCATACTCCGCCTGCTTTGCTTCTGCTTTTTGCTGGTCTGCCGCCTGTGAGACTCCCGGCACCAGGGCGGAGATCCGGAACAAGGCCACGAACATGACGATGACCAAAAGCAAAGACACGCTTTGCACAATCTGTGCTCTTCTCAAAAAATTCAATCTCTTCACTGCTTTGTCCTTTCCATGAAATGTTTCCTGAAATACAGAGAAGCAGGCTCATCAGCATAAAACTCACCACCAGGGAGCTTCCTCCGCTGGATATAAATGGCAGGGTGATACCTGTCAGGGGGCACAGTCCGGTACTTCCCGCAATGATAATAATGGACTGGTTAAAAAACATGGAAACAAGACCCACGGCCATCATGCGATGATATTTGTCCTTCTTCCTCACGCAGGCCTTCATGCCTTCCAGCCACAGAAGGATAAAGACCAGAAAAACCAGGAGGGCGAAGATCATACCACATCTCTGAATCAGGGCCGGAAAGACCAGATCGCTGGTCTTAACCGGGAGATCCGTGACGGAGGAGGTGCCGAACCATCCTCCCAGAACGATGGATTCCCTGGCTTTTATCAGCTGATAGCCCTGACCCAGGGGGTCTTTCTCCGGATGCATCCAGTAGATCACCCGGTTGGCGATCTTCTGGAAATTTGCTATATATTTTCTGGCCATGGGATTGGTTCCCAGAGAACTTCCCGCGACGGCCCATTTTTGTAACCGGATTCCAAGAAATGTCAGCAAAGTGGAAAAAAGGCCCATGGAGATGGCTGTGATTCCAAAGACCTTAAGGTCCGGTACAAACAGGAATAAATAAGTCATAAATACCATGAGTAAGAGAAGCAGGGTACCAAACTCACTCTGAATCACCAGGAAGCCCATGGTGATAAATGAAATCAGATAAAACCATACCAGCCTTCCTTTTCTGGGCCGTTCCACCGTTCCCAGAAGGGCGGCGGAGATGAACAGATAAAGTAATTTTATCAGCTCGGTAGTCTGAAAAGAAAAGCCGCCGATGACGATCCAGTTCCTTACATTTCCCACACTCTTTGCGAATACAAGGGTGAATACAGAAAGGAAAAATGAAAGGATCGTCAGGAACTCCGCCATCTTCAGGCTGGAACATTCTCTTATATTCCAGTAGATAAACCCTGTCAGGATGGCCAGTACCAAGGCTGCGACATATTGAAGC
>JBGVCE010000080.1:0-6234 GCA_045226235.1 Anaerobutyricum sp. | reverse complement strand
TATTCACCAGCTCATTTCCCTGCCGGATCCCCTGGGAAGGATGCTTCTTCACAGGGAGATGGATAAGGATCTGGAACTATATAAGGTCAGCGTGCCCATCGGAGTAATTGGTGTGATCTTTGAGGCAAGACCGGATGCCCTGGTACAGATATCTTCCCTCTGTTTAAAGAGCGGAAACTGCGCCATCCTTAAGGGGGGCAAGGAGACGAGAAACACCAACCGGATCCTCTTTCAGGTAATCCATGATGCGGCGGTGGAGAAGGGGTTGCCGGAAAAATGTCTGGTTCAGGCGGAACTGCATAATGAGATTGATGAGCTCCTGTCCTGTGACAAGGATGTGGATCTTCTGATCCCCAGGGGTTCCAACGCCTTTGTGGCATATATTATGAATAATACCAAGATTCCTGTTATGGGACATGCAGATGGAATCTGTCATATCTATGTGGATAAGGATGCCGACCTGGAGAGAGCCCTCCCCATCCTTATAGACGCAAAGACCCAGTACACAGCAGCCTGCAATGCGGTGGAGACCATTCTTGTTCACCGGGAGATTGCCGGGGAATTCCTTCCTCTGCTTAAGCAGGAGATGGATGCGGCAGGAGTCCGTCTGCGGGGTACCGGAGAAGTGATGAAGATCTTAGGGGATGACTCCCCGGAGAATCTCATGGAGGAATCTGATTTTGGAACAGAGTATCTGGACCTCATCGCCTCCGTGAAGCTGGTAGGTGGTGTGGAGGAAGCCGTGGAACATATCAATACCTTTGGCTCCCACCATACGGACAGTATCCTTACGGAGAATCCCGAGGCAGCTGCCTATTTTATGCAGATGGTGGACTCCGCCGGCGTCTACCAGAACTGCTCCACCAGATTCGCTGACGGTTTCCGTTACGGTTTTGGGGCAGAGGTAGGAATCAGTACCGGGAAACTTCACGCCAGAGGTCCGGTAGGCCTTGACGGTCTGGTGACCTATAAATACAAAATATTCGGCAAAGGTCAGATCGTGGGGGATTATGCCAGCGGCAAGTCCAGTTTCCATTTCGTGGATCTGTAATTGATAGAATTATATAAAAAAGACCATCCGCTCAGTATGGGTACGCTTCGCGTATAGCTCGGACCACTGTTTTACATCAGATGGAGACATGATCTCCATCTGATGTAGCCTGCGGCGCATCGCAGAGTTGCGCATCGGAAGATGTCTTCGACATCGCGCAACTCGCGCGGATTCGTCGAGACGAATCCGATTGAAATATGAGACCCGGCAGGTGTTGAATCGGGCTGTGGATGGTCTTTTTCTATCGGATAAAACACAGTTATTATATGGAGGGGTATTATGTTATTACAGGAAGAGAGAGAGCAGGTTGTTGCCTATTGTAAAAAACTCATCACCCAGGGGCTGACCAAGGGAACGGGCGGAAATATCAGCATCTGCAACAGAGAGAAAGGGCTTTTTGCCATCAGCCCCAGCGGGATTGATTATTTTGAGACAGAACCGGAAGATGTGGTGGTGATGGACCTTCAGGGCCGGGTGGTGGATGGGAAGAGAAAACCCTCCAGCGAGCACGAATTGCATCGGATCTTCTATGAGAACAGGGAGGATATCAACGCAGTGGTTCATACCCATTCGGTGTATTGTACCGTGCTGGCGGTTCTTAGGGAGGAACTGCCGGCATCCAGCTACCTGGTAGCCTTTGCCGGCGGTCCAAATGTGCGTTGCGGGGAATATGCTTCCTTTGGAACAAGGGAGTTGGCAGAAATTACATTCAAGGCCATGGAAGGCCGGAATGCCGCCCTCATGGCTAATCACGGACTGCTGGCAGGTGCGGAAGATATCCTGAACGCCTTCAATATCGCCGAACAGATTGAAGGCTGTGCCGAGGTTTACGTGAAGGCACGCATGATCGGAAAACCGGTCATACTGGATGAGGAAGAGATGGAGACTATGGTGGACCGGTTCCGCCATTCTTACGGACAGAAGAAGAAAAAGGATTAGGAGGTTTCCCATGTCATATTTTAAAGAAATGTCCCCGGAGTCCCAGGGAGTTGACTCCGAAGGAATCATAAAGTTTTTGGAAGAGACAGACCGGAAAGGCCTGGAACTGCACAGATTGATGATTATCCGTCACGGCATTTGCCTGGCTAAAGGGACCTGGGCTCCCTACCGGGAAGAAGACCTTCATCCCGTGTATTCCTTTACCAAGTCTCTGACATCCACTGCCATCGGGTTTGCCATCCGGGAGGGGATTCTCTCCCTGGAGGATCGCCTGATTGACTTCTTTCCGGAGGAGGTTCCGGAACCGGAAGAATTCCTTCTTCCTGACGGCAGTGTTCCCGTGCCGTCTTATCCATCGGCTAATTCAGCCAGAAGCCTGGAGGATATCATGGAGAACCTTAGGGAAGTTACCATCCACCACCTGCTTTGTATGAGCTGCGGGCAGGAGATTGAGACAGAGGACATGAACGAAGAAACATGGATCTCCAGTTTCTTCCGGCAGCCATTCTTATATAAACCGGGCACTTTCTATCGGTACAATACCTGCGGTACAAATATGCTCTGCGCCATCCTTAAGAAAAAGACAGGACAGGATCTGACGGAATTCCTTCAGCCCCGGCTTTTTGATCCCCTGGATATGGGAGAAATCTTCTGCTATCGCCTTCCGGATTCCATGGGTGTCCAGATAGGCGGCGGAGGAATGAAGCTGACTCTGGAAAATATGGCTAAGTTTGCTTATTTTATGCTGAAGGACGGATACTGGGAGGGCAAGGCTATCCTGCCCGGCTGGTACAGTGAGATGGGAAAGAAAAAAATCGAGACTGCCGGGGACAGTGAAGGCCACATCGAAGACTGGGCCCAGGGCTATGGATACCAGTGCTGGATAGGTAAACAGCCGGGCTCCTTCCGTGCTGACGGGGCCTTTGGCCAGTTCGGGCTGATCTACCCGGATCTGGATCTGATTATTATAACCAACGCTGCCACGGAACAGACCCAGTCCATCATGGATGCGGTGAATTCCTGCCTTATTCCTGCTGTGGATGTAGGGATAGACCTGGAGGATAATGAAGCCCTTCACCGAAAACAGCATGTTCTGACATCCAGGCTGAGACGACTGGCCTTGCCTGCCCTGAAAAAATGTCATAATCCCACCCAGGAAGCCCTGTATGGAGGCAGAATCTATCAGGCAGAAGGTACCTGCAGCAGCCTGGAACTTCTGATCGGCGGGGCAGGTCTGGGAAGGCTGGATAATGCAGCTTTTATAAATGAGATTTCTTTTGCATTTGAAGAGGATAAGGTCGTCTGGAAAGTGGCAGAAACCAGGAAGAATGGAGAGAAAAAAGCATACTCTCTGGAGGCCTCTCTGGAAGGAACTTTCCTGAGAAAGTATTGTGAGGCCACCGGGTCAGAAGTGGCAGCTACCGCCAGATGGAGAAGTCTTCATGCCCTTGAGATGGAAGTCCGGAGGATGGATTCTATGAGCGGGGCGGATTTTATCTTCCGTTTTGAAGAAGACAGGGTCCACCTGGAGGTGGATGAAACCCTGATGACGGACGGCGGCCTGGGCATGGTGGAGAAACAGGTATGCTCTTTTATATTTAAATAAGGATAGATAAAGATGATTGTTGAGAACAAGTATGAGAATCCTGGCATTCTGCACGAAAATACGATGCCTAACCGGGCTTATTATATCCCTTCCTCCGCCTATCTGGGGGATCTGATGACGGACAGGGAGAGGTCAGACCGTTTTCAATCCCTGAACGGAACCTGGCAGTTTCGGTATTATCCGGATATTCATGACATGGATCAGGAGGATATCTATGCCCAGATCCGGAAGGATTTAGATGGCTTTGAGCCAGTTTCGGTGCCGGGAACCTGGCAGAATTATGGATATGATCAGCATCAGTACACTAATTTCCGCTACCCCTTTCCCATGGATCCACCCTATGTACCCTGGGAGAACCCCTGTGGATTGTATCTGCGGCATTTCTCCTATCAGAAAGAGGAGAAAGCACCCAGGGCCTACCTTAATTTTGAAGGGGTGGATTCCTGCTTCTATGTCTGGCTGAATGACACCTGGCTGGGGTACAGCCAGGTGTCTCATTCCACCAGTGAGTTTGATGTGACAGAGTATCTTCTTGAGGGGGAGAACACCCTAATGGTCCTGGTCCTGAAATGGTGCGATGGGAGTTACATGGAAGACCAGGACAAGTTCCGCACGTCCGGTATCTTCCGGGATGTCTACCTGCTAAAGCGTCCCGAGGATGCCTTGTTTGACTACCATATCAACACAGAGATTCTGGAGGACGGAGGGGCCCGGATCGGGATCCAATGCAGTTTCTTGCAGGATGGTGCCGGCTACCGGGTCCGGTTATATGATAGGGAGATGAAGATCTGCTATTGTGACCAGAATCTTGAGAGAGTCACCCATATCAATATCCCGGAAGCCAGGCTATGGAATCCGGAGGATCCTTACCTTTATACCCTGATTTTTTCCGGGGAAGGGGAAGTAATCCCGGAGAGGGTAGGAATCCGGGAGGTCAGTATCCGTAACCGGCAGGTCCTCTTAAACGGGCGGCCCATTACATTTCACGGGGTTAACCGGCATGAGTCAGATCCGGTTACCGGTCCGGTGGTTTCCATGGACCAGATGATCAGAGACCTGACCATGATCCGCAGTTATAATTTTAATGCCATCCGGACCAGCCATTACCCGGATGTTCCTATGTTTTATCAGCTGTGTGACCGGTACGGGTTAATGGTCATCGACGAGGCGGACAATGAGTCCCACGGACCGGTGGCTAACTATTATAAAGATCATTCCATCGTGCCGGAGACCAGGTGGAATGAATGGATCTCTGATAATCCGCTGTTTACGGAAGCCACGGTGGACCGGGTGAAACGCATGGTGGAGAGGGACAAAAACCGCCCCTGCATCCTGATCTGGTCCATGGGAAATGAGTGTGGCTATGGCTGTACCTTTGAGGAAGCCCTCCGCTGGGTAAAATCCTATGATGGCAGCCGGCTGACCCACTATGAGAGTGCCTTTCACAAGAGGCCCGGCCGCAGCTATGATTACTCCTGCCTGGATCTTTACAGCCGCATGTATCCCTCCTTGTCCGAGATGGAGGCCTATGCCCTAGGCAATCCGGATAAACCCATGATCCTTTGTGAATATTCTCACGCCATGGGTAACGGACCGGGGGATCTGGAGGATTATCGTCAGATTATCGAAAAATATGATGTGATCTGCGGCGCCTTTGTATGGGAATGGTGCGACCATGCCATCTATAAAGGTATAGTCACCGAGCCGGGAATCCATCAGGGAAAACCAATCTATTATTACGGGGGAGACCACGGGGAAGCCCTCCATGACGGAAACTTCTGCATGGATGGCCTGGTGTATCCCGACCGAAGACCCCACACCGGCCTGCTGGAGTATAAAAATGTCTACCGGCCTGCCAGGGCAGACTACCATCCGGATCAGGGAATCCTGGTCCTCACCAACCATATGCAGTTTACCAACCTTGGGGACTATCTGATGGTGAAGTACGTCCTGGAAAGCGATGGGAAGGTCTGCTTAGAAGGATGGATCCCTGAAGAGAAGATGCCGGAAATCCCTCCGGGTCAAAAAGGAGAGATAGACCTGGAACTTGAGATTCCCGAAAGCGGGAAATGCTATCTCAAACTTTTTTATTACCTGAAAGAAACCAGGGAGCCGGTAGCCGCCGGCCATCTTCTGGGATTCGAAGAGATATTACTGGGAGGAAGACCCCATTTCGAATATGTAGAATTGTGCAACAATATAGCAAGGGAGTCTGACCCTTATATCACCAGGGAGACAGACACCTATCTGACCTGTGAAAATGCCGGTTTCCGATGGATTTATAATAAAAGGACTGGCTTGTTTGATGAGATGGGGGTCATACCCCAGAACAAAAATGTGAAATCATGGATTTCTTTCCTGCAGGAGCCTATGAAGATCAGCCTGTGGAGAGCCCCCACGGATAACGACAGTGATCTTAAAGAGGAATGGCTGAGAGCCGGTTATGACCGGGTTTACAGTAGAGCTTATGACACGGCATGGAAGAGAGTGGAAGATGGGGTAGAAATCCAAAACAGGATGGGCCTGCTTGCAGACGGATTACAGAGGATCATGGAGATCCGGACCATCTGGAAGATTAAAGACCAGGGAAGTCTGGAGATGAGGATGGAAGTGGAACGAAACATGGATTTTCCGGAAC
>JBGVCE010000079.1:0-3768 GCA_045226235.1 Anaerobutyricum sp. | reverse complement strand
GAAGGAAAAACAGCTTTCGGAGACCAGTATTGATGATTTCGGAAAGTTCCTAAAAGCAACGGATGGAAAGTACGACATCATGAACATACCGGCAGTGGATGTTAAGCAGCTGCAGGAGGAACTTGGTGATATGGATATCCACTTTGCGATCCTGCCGGACCTTGACAGAGATGACGGTCTGATGCAGGTGGCCGTATACCAGCCGGACCGTGAAAAGTTTGGTTCATGGTATGAGAGGTTCCTGATCGACAGGATGCAGGGCGGAGAAAAAGAGTTAAAGGAACTCCGAGGCCTGACAAGAGGAAATGTCAGCATCGTCTCCTTCCCGTTAGAAGGCAGGGAAGAAGGGATGGCGGAGGACTTCAAGGCTCTAGGGATCAATTATGCCAGGCTACCTGACCTTCGGGTCGGGGATGGCAGCATCCAGTTTGAGATCGCCAATAGTGATATGGGAAAAGTAAACCAGTGGTACAAGCTCAAACAGCGGGATATGCTCCATGCCGGGGAAGAACTTCCTCCCCTGGAAACCATCTCCATGGAACAGTACCAGCAGACCGGAGCCATGTCCGAGCAGGATTACATGGATACTGCAACGGAAGAGATGAAACAGGCCAACAGGAAATACGAAGGAAAAGAGAAGGGAGACGCAGAACAGCTGACAGAAGAAAAAGAGCAGGTCATAAAGACTGACTCCTCTGCTACTTTCCTGGACCACGTGAATGATCCTGATTTCATCCCGGTGACGATCAATAAGAAGGCACTGATAGATAAGTCTATCGTTTCTACGGAAATGAGGGAGCGGTTCGCAGACCGGGGACAGTTCTGCTGCCGGATTCCGGGGACTTGGGAAAAGGGGAAGAAGCAGGAGGATATCCTGATGATCCCGTTAAAGGATGTGTTTGAGGCAGATGAGGGCAGGACCTATATCGCCTTTCTTGATAAAAAGCATCTGCCCCTGGTGCTACATGCAGGAAACGGCACTCCGGCAACCGGTTATTTTGGTGTGACTACCGATGAGTTTGCAAAACGCTTCTTCCATGAGGTGACCCCGGAAGCCCTTTCCCCGGAAAGGATCGTAGATCCGGCGAAGAGCCTTGCTGAGACAGTGACCATACATCTGAAACAGCCTCAGCCACCGGTGATGGCACGATGAGGGTAGAAATGTGGAAATAATCACAGGATTCTTTTAGAGTCCCTCACGTTCAAGATATTCTGCCGCTGTCATGCATTCCGGATGCTCCATATCGAGACTTAGGAAATCTTTGTCCCCTGTTATGATGATATCTACATCGTAAATGATAGCAGCATTTAAAATTGGCTGGTCCTTTGCATCACGGATAAGCTTTTCTGCATGGTCAACTGCTGGAATCAGTTCATAAGACATTTCGGCAAGAAGGACTTCCGCATCAGGAAGATACTTCGGTGCTTTTCGTTTCAGTATGTCACGGAGCTCAAAAATATTACGATCGCAAAGGACCAACTCATGGCTTTCTGCCACATGGAATAAAGCAGCTGCTGGTTTTGAGGAAGGAAACAGCAGCGCAGAAAAGAGTATGTTTGTATCGATCAGAATGCGCATGTTCAGATGTCCTTTCCATTTCTGACTTCGTTGACCAGGGCCTGGACATCGTCTTCACTTGAGATACCAAGCTCATTCGCTGCTGTGGAAAAAGCTGCCTGGGCTTTCCTGATTGCTTTTGAGGATGCATTATCAACGACGATTTCACCGTTAGCATTTTGGAAAAACAGGATTTTATCTCCCGATTTGAGACCAAGCAGTCTGCGTATTTCCACGGGTACTGTAATCTGTCCGTTAGAGGAAACTTTAGCCAGGTTCATAGTAACACTCCTTTCTATTCTGTAGATATCAAGTATTCTTGAGATTAATATCATTATATTATTTAATGATGAAAAAGTAAACCTTAGTTTTATGAAACAATATTCATTATAACCAACAGACGATTTTGAGGAGCGGGATATGCAAGTAAAGAAAAATACACCATGGGGAATCTTTTGGTTGATACTTCTTTTCACACTGATCGGTTCTTATTTTGTTTCCGGCATATTTACATTTCCGGACCTGAACCTTCTGAATTATGGTGAAAAAGTAACTTTCGTACTCTTCCACCCTTTCCGTCCCTGGTGGAATGACAAGACCCCCATGGTCATGGGTACCGGACTGGTCCTGTGGCTGATGGGGGTCTCCTATTTCCTGACATATTACCGGGATTACCATTTCGGGAAAGAGCATGGTACTGCGGACTGGGGAGAACTGTCTTCCATGCGTAAAGAACTGGCGGATCCGGACCCAATGAGGAATACGGTCATCAGCAAAAACATTTCGATAGGATTCGATGCGTTGTCCAACATGAACCTCCTGATCATAGGCGGTTCCGGCTCCGGTAAAACAACCGGTATCGTGATTCCTAATATCCTGCTCGCAAACTGTACCAATGTGATCCTGGATATTAAGGGGGACCTGATCAAGAAATATGCGGGCTATTTAAAACAGCATGGTGTTGTGGTGAAGTCCCTGAACCTGAAGAATCCCCTTGAATCAGACCGGTTCAACCCGTTTCTTTACATTAAGAATTACTCGGACCTGATCGGGCTGATCACCAACATCCAGAATTCCGTCACCCCGCCCGATGCCCAGAAAGGGGACCCTTTTTGGCAGGACGGTGTCGGCCTTTACATGCAGTCCATGTTTGAATATGAATGGCTGGAGGCAAAGAGGGAAGGCAGGACGCCTACCATGAATAACATTTTAAAGCTTGTGAACATGGAAGCCAGGAAAGTGAAGGTTAGGAATGAGGAAACGGAAGAGATCGAGGAGATCACGGAGCTGCATTATATGATGATCGTCCTGGAGCAGGAAAAAGGACCGGATTACCCGCCGGTGAGGGATTACAGGAAACTGAAAGAAGGGGCCGCTGAGACTGTCCGGTCGATCATCATCATGGTCAACGCCCAGCTCCGGCTCTGTGAGCTGCCGGAGATCCGGCGGATCTTTGAAGATGATGACCTGGACCTTCCCTCGCTGGGGCTCGGAGTTGGGAAAACCAAAAAGAAGACTGCCCTTTTTCTGGTCATGCGGTCAGGGGACACGTCTTATAACCTTTTCATCAACATGCTCTATACGTGCGCCCATAAGGCCGGGCGCTTATAAATCCGGCCGTGGTTATTTTGGAAATCTGTAGTGAGAACACAGTAGGTAAGGTGCTACGGGTATTAATCCCAAACCTATCACCCCCTGACTTAACCGAAAAGGGAAACCGGACGGTGACCATAGCATGTCAGAGAGTGTAATACCGACAGCTTCAAGTTAGGTACCAGACACAAAAGGGTGAAAAACTGCATATAAGGATGAAAGCTATACTGCCTGAAGGACAGCCGTTTGTTGGAATAGGAAATGGATCCCTGTCGTAGTGAAGCTGTAATCGACAGCGTCTCAGCAACGAACTTGCGTGTAGGGGAGTTGTGAAGCACCTGAGACGGACGAGCCACGGGATAGTGGCATAAGCGACGAACGTCCCATCCGACAATGCAGTAATCTCTTGTTCCAAAGTAACTAAATGGGGATTGCCTAAAACGGAAAGCCTTTCGAGGCTATGAGTACTATGAGAAATGTGGCTCTGAATATCCGTCATTGGCAACGGAGCCTCCGTAGTAGTCCGAGAGCGGGAAAGCCGTTTACATGGCGAAGGGAGGCAGTCTACTCTTCAATACTATTTTAGGAAAGGTGTGTGAGACACTATGAGAAGTCCA
>JBGVCE010000078.1:0-11361 GCA_045226235.1 Anaerobutyricum sp. | reverse complement strand
AAGCATGATCGCAGAGTCCGACCTCAAGGATCTTGGTGTACATACCGAGATGTACGTTGACGCTTTTGTGGATATCTCCAAGGCAGGCAAGATTACCGGCGCCCATAAGAATATCGACAAGGGACGCCAGGTTTATGCCTTTGGTGCCGGCACAAAGAAATTATATGATTTCCTGAATGAGAATCCCTCATGTATGAGTGCGCCGGTCAACTATACCAATGATGTGAGAGTCATTTCACAGCTGGACAATTTCATCTCCATCAACAACGCCGTTGACATGGACTTATACGGACAGGTTAACGCTGAAAGCGCAGGTATCAAGCAGATCAGCGGTGCCGGCGGTCAGCTGGATTTCGTCCTGGGTGCATATCTGTCCAAAGGCGGAAAGAGCTTTATCTGCCTCTCCTCCACTTTCAAAGGAAGAGACGGTCAGTTACAGTCCCGTATCAAACCGGTACTTGATCCCGGTTCCATTGTGACGGATACCCGTGCAAATGTTCACTATATCGTCACTGAGTATGGTAAGGTGAACCTTAAGGGAACTTCCATGTGGCAGAGAGCAGAGCAGCTCATCAGCATCGCTCATCCTGACTTCCGTGATGAGTTGATCAAGGAAGCGGAGAAGATGAAAATCTGGAGACGTTCCAACAAATAGTTTTTATCAGCAGCGTTGCTTCGCAAGGAGCAGCGCTGTTTTCTATAATCAATAATTACGTTTTTCCTTTCATTTTATTTATTTTCGTAATAATTATCGAGTGTTTTGTCTTTTTTTAGAAAAATTTGTTTTGTTTACTATATATTAAACATTCATTTAGCAATATATAACCTTTACAAACATAAGCAAATATGTTAAATATAAAATACATAATTAAAATTCAAAAGAAAGGAATGTTACTATGAACTATTTACAATTAGCTTATGCAGCTCCTGTGCTGGCGATTTGTGCATTGGTTTTCGCATTTTATCTGATTGGTAAAGTCGGAAAGCAGGATGCCGGTACAGACAGAATGAAAGAAATCGCAGCTTACATCCATGAAGGTGCCCGTGCTTTCCTTATGGCAGAGTACAAGATCCTGGTTGTTTTCGTAATCGTGCTGTTCTTCCTGATCGGTTTCGGAATCGGCAACTGGGTAACCGCTGTATGTTTCCTGGTTGGTGCCGTCTTCTCCACCGTAGCCGGTTATATCGGTATGAACATCGCCACTAAGGCAAATGTAAGAACCGCAGCCGCAGCAAAGGATTCCGGTATGAACAAAGCCCTCTCCGTGGCTTTCTCCGGCGGTGCTGTTATGGGTATGTGCGTTGTAGGTTTCGGTCTTCTCGGAGCCAGCCTGATCTACATGATCACCAAGAATCCTGATGTTTTATCCGGCTTCTCCCTGGGTGCTTCTTCCATCGCTTTATTTGCCCGTGTTGGCGGCGGTATCTATACAAAAGCTGCCGACGTAGGCGCTGACCTGGTTGGTAAAGTTGAGGCAGGTATCCCTGAGGATGACCCCCGAAATCCTGCTACCATCGCTGATAACGTTGGTGATAATGTAGGTGACGTAGCCGGTATGGGTGCCGACTTGTTTGAGTCCTATGTAGGTTCCCTTGTATCTGCTGTAACTCTCGGTGTAGCAGTAGCTAAGATTCAGGGAGCAATCTTCCCATTGCTGATTGCTGCCATCGGTATTGCTGCCTCCATCATCGGTTCCTTCTTCGTGCGCGGCGATGAGAATTCCAGCCCACACAAAGCATTAAAATACGGTAGTTATTCTTCCAGTATTATTGTGGTAATCGGTGTTTTGATTTTAAGTAAAATGTTCTTCAACAGTTTTAACTATGCCATCGCTATCATCTTCGGCCTTGTGGTTGGTCTAATCATCGGTATCATCACGGAAATTTATACCTCCGGAGATTACCGTTTCGTTCAGAAGATTGCTCAGCAGTCTGAGACCGGTCCTGCTACAACGGTTATCAGTGGTATCGCAGTAGGTATGCAATCCACAGCAATTCCGATCCTCCTGATCGCCATCGGTATCATCGGTGCCTTCAAGTTTGCAGGACTTTACGGTATCGCCCTGGCTGCAGTAGGTATGCTTTCCACAACAGGTATCACCGTTGCGGTAGACGCTTATGGCCCCATCGCTGACAATGCCGGTGGTATTGCAGAGATGTCCGGTCTTCCCAAGAATGTTCGTAAGATCACAGATAAACTTGATGCAGTAGGTAACACCACCGCAGCCATGGGTAAAGGTTTCGCCATCGGTTCCGCAGCCCTGACTGCCCTTGCGCTGTTTGTTTCCTATGCTCAGGCTGTAAAATTATTTGAAAGCGGTATCGATCTGCTTGATTACAAGGTAATCGTCGGTCTCTTTATCGGCGGTATGCTTCCTTTCCTCTTCTCCGCTTTCACCATGGATTCCGTATCCAAGGCTGCTTATAAGATGATTGAGGAAGTTCGTAGACAGTTCCGTACCATTCCCGGCATCCTGGAAGGTACCGGAAAGCCTGATTATACAAAATGTGTAGCCATCTCCACACAGGCTGCTTTAAAAGAAATGTTACTCCCCGGCGTTATGGCTGTAGTTGCTCCCCTGCTGGTAGGTGTTGTATTAGGCCCTGATGCCCTGGGCGGATTGCTGGCAGGTGCTCTTGTAACAGGTGTTATGCTTGCGATCTTCATGTCCAACTCCGGTGGTGCATGGGATAATGCAAAGAAATACATCGAGGACGGTAACCATGGCGGCAAAGGTTCTGAAGCCCACAAGGCAGCCGTTGTTGGCGATACGGTTGGTGACCCCTTTAAAGATACTTCAGGCCCGTCCATCAATATTCTGATCAAGTTGATGACGGTTGTAGCCCTGGTATTCGCACCGCTGTTCCTCAGTATCGGCGGATTGTTCTAATGAAGGAGGATAATGGATTTATATGAGTAAAGATGTAGAGAAAAAAGTAGAAAACACGGCAGAAGCCAAAAAGGCCGTTGATATCAGTGATAAATATGAGCATGATTTTGATTTTATCGTAAATCGCGCTAAGGCTCTGTACAAACCGGTCCGGGTTGCCATCGCTGCCGCAGATGTGGAAAACATCCTTCTGGGTGCTTTTGATGCAGAGGCCTCCGGATTCGTCTATCCCATCCTGATCGGAAACGGTAAGAAAATTCAGTCTATGGTTGAGAAACTGGGTATGGCTGACCGCAAGTATGAAATCCAGGATATCGATAAGACTACAAATGCTGTTCAGTATGCCATCGATATGATTATCGCCGGCAGCGCTGATGTGCTGATGAGAGGAAACACCCAGACACGTGATTTCCTTCTTCCTGTCCTGAATAAGTCCAACCATCTTGTGGACCGCGGACTGATGACCCATGTTGTATTATGTAAGATTCCCGAATATGAGAAAATTCTTGCCATCTCTGATGTAACCATCGTATACACCCCGACTCCGGAGCAGAAAAAAGAGATCATCAAGAACATGACTGACTGTCTTCATGTTTTCGGAGTTGACCAGCCTAATATCGCCATCTTATCCCTGGTGGAGAAACCAAGTTTCCATATGAAGGATACGGTTGAGGCTCAGACTCTGGTGCGTCAGCATAACGAAGAGAAATTCGCCAACTGTAACCTGGTAGGCCCGATTCCTTACGACCTGATCATCAGCAAAGAAGCTGCCAGATTAAAAGGATACGATTGCCCTTACTGTGGCGAATTCGATGGTATTGTAATGCCTGACCTTATGTCCGGCAACCTCCTGGTTAAGGCCCTTAAGATGACCTCCCGCGCTAACAGCTGCGGTATCATCGTAGGTGCTAAGGTTCCGATTGCCATCACCTCCAGAAGTGATTCCAGAGAGCAGGCTTATCTGTCCCTGGCAGCATGTGCCGTTCTCTCCCAGAGCAAGAAATACATCAACGTATAATATCTGTACAACAAGATAAAAATAGAGGGATTCCCTGATTGTTCAGTGAATCCCTCTTTCATTTTACTATTATTTACCGGTTACCATAAATGGAGCTAAGGCTCCTGCCAGATTGTTGATTGGCATGGTCTGTACCCATACGCGTCCGGGGCCTGTCACGATGGTGTTGAAAATACCTTCTCCTCCGAAAAGCATATTTTTAACCCCGGGTATCTTCTCAATGCTCATGTTGCATGTAGCACTCATGGCGGCCAGATGAGATGTATCGATGACGATCTTCTGTCCTGCTGCCAGCTGATACTCCTCCACATGCCCGTCAAACTCTACAAAGCAGATTCCGTTTCCGGAAATTTTCTGCATAATAAAACCTTCTCCGCCAAACAGGCCGCTACTAATCTTCTTGTTAAAGAAAACGCTGAGATTTACACCGGCTTCTGATGCCAGGAAGCCTCTCTTCTGTACGATCAGTTCATTTCCCGGACCGATCTCAAAGGCTTTGATGCATCCAGGAAGGGTTGCGGCAAAGCTAATCATTCCCGGTCCGCCTTTAGCAGTGTAGAAGTTCTGGAACATAGCTTCCCCGGAGAACATTCTTCCGAAAGCCTTTCCCAATCCCCCATTGGTGCTGGTCTCCATCTTCATGTTGGGGCTCATCCAGGCCATGCCTCCACTCTGGGTGATCATCTTCTCTTCCTGCTCTAAATGACAGATTACTACAGGAAGTTCTCCACCTTTGATTTCATATTTCATATTCATTCCTCCTTGATGTATAATAATCTTCTAAGTTCTACTTTCTGAGGATGGCCGGAAGTCAGAACCAGCCAGTAATCATCTGCCGGGAAATGGATTTCTTTCTGCCATACCCCAGGCACTCCCAGACTGTCAGGATCTTCCGGATCAGAGACTACGGAAAATGATCTCAGATCCCTGGCCAGTCCTTCCCCTGTAAATTTAAGATAGCTCTCGTTATAAGCCCAGACTCTGTAAAACTGTGTAGATTCCTTGCCCGAAAGCCAGGCGCATTCCATAGGATGGAAGAAACGTCTTGCCAGTTTCATCTTACCATCTCTTCCATTTTGCTGAAGATCCAACCCAATCTCCGATTCCCCATAGGCACAGACCCACCAGTTTCCGCTGTGGGAAACATTGTGGAAGACATCTTTATAATTTCCAAAAAATGGTTTCCCATGGGACTCCTTTTTCCGGATATCCGGATCTATATTTTGTGATATTTTATGACTCTCTTTCAGGTATTGCTCCAGCCCCATTTTGGTGAGTGTATCAGAAGGAACACTTCTGTCATAGGGATGGTAATAGATGTAAGTTACGTCCATCTTACTTATGATTCCTTATACGCCCCATTTCTTTTGCCTTTATTATACCATTAATCCGGCGCTTTGAAATACCTATATTGACTTTTTTCCAGCTTCACCCTATAATTATTATACGAAGATAAATGAAGGGGAGCTACACTTGAGGTGGCTGAGAGTAGATATTTTTCTAGACCCATAACCTGATTTGGATAATGCCAACGTAGGGACATAACATTTCTTCATGATCATCTTAGATTTATTGAGATTCATAAGCAGTTATGCCATGGGCATAGCTGTTTTTTTCTTTTAAAGGAGGATAAATATTATGCTGGGAAACTATGTAGATCTGGTAAGAGAAAGAGGCCCGCTGGTCCATAACATCACCAACTATGTCACGGTAAATGATGTGGCAAATGTACTGCTGGCCTGTGGCGGCAGCCCCATCATGTCCGATGAGCCGGAGGATGTGGAAGATATCACATCCATTTGCGGGGGATTAAATATCAATATCGGAACCCTGAATAAGCAGACCATAGAAGGAATGTTTGTAGCCGGAAGGAAAGCAAAGGAGTTAGGTCATATCGTCCTGCTGGATCCTGTAGGTGCAGGCGCCAGCAGGCTCCGTACCGAAACTGCTCTGAAAATCATGGAAGAAATCAAGCCGGATATCATCCGTGGAAATATCTCAGAGATAAAAACCCTTGTATACGGAAGCGGCACTACCAAAGGTGTAGATGCTGATGTTGCAGATGCCGTGACGGAAGACAGTCTGGAGCAGATGGCCGCTTTTGCCAAAGAATTTGCAGCAAAAAGCGGGGCAGTTATCGCCATCACAGGGGCAATCGATCTGGTAGCTGATGAAAACCGCTGCTTTGTAATTCGTAACGGCCGTCCCGAGATGGGCAAAATTACCGGAACAGGATGCCAGCTTTCCGGGCTGATGACCGCATTTGTGACAGCCAGTCAGGATCATAAACTGGAGGCTGCTGCTGCCGCGGTATCTGCTATGGGCCTGGCAGGAGAAATCGCTTATCAACGCATGCAGGAGGGCGAAGGAAACTCCTCCTACCGCAATAGAATTATCGACGCCATCTATCATATGGATGGAGACACATTGAATCAAGGAGCCAGATATGAAGTGTTCTAAAGAAAGCCTGTTATTATATGCAGTGACAGACCGCTCCTGGCTGGGCGGGCAGACTCTCTATGAGCAGGTGGAAGAAGCCCTGGAGGGTGGAGCCACCTTTATCCAATTGAGAGAGAAGAATCTTGACGATGCGGAAACCTTGAAGGAGGCCGTTTTACTCCAGGATCTTTGCAAAAAATATAAAATACCCTTCGTGGTAAACGATAAAGTTGAAGTTGCATTAAAGATGGATGCCGACGGAGTCCATGTAGGCCAAAGTGATATGGAAGCAGGGAATGTCCGTCAGCTGCTGGGACCAGATAAGATTATCGGGGTTTCAGCCCAGACAGTAGAGCAGGCTCTTCTGGCCCAGGAACGAGGGGCCGACTATCTGGGTGTCGGGGCTGTATTTCCCACAGGCAGCAAATCAGATGCCGTGGAGGTGGATCACGATACTCTTCGGGCAATCTGCCAGGCTGTAGATATCCCTGTGGTAGCCATCGGAGGAATCAGCCGTGAGAATGTATCCAGACTCGCAGGAACAGGAATCTGCGGGATTGCCGTAATCAGTGCTATCTTTGCCCAAAAAGATATCCGGACTTCCACCCGGGAACTGAAGGAGCTCACAAGAAAAATGGTGGACGCATGATAAAAGGAGTTATCTTTGACATTGACGGAACACTTTTAGATACCATGCCATTCTGGACTGATGTGGGGGCCAGGTATCTGAAGTCCGTCCATGTGGAAGCCAGGGAGGGCCTTGGCCGGATTCTTTTTTCCATGACACTGGAGGAGGGAACCCGATATCTGAAAGAAGCCTACTCTCTCCCTTATACAGAGGAGGAAATCCGCAGGGGAGTTCTGGACCAGATTGCTCATTTCTATCAGCAGGAAGCAGATTTTAAACCAGGTATGAAGGAAATTCTGAGAAAATATCATGAAGCGGGAACTCCCATGGTACTGGCAACCACCAATGACAGGCAGCTGGCTGTTAATGCCTTCACCAGGCTTGGAGTGATGGACTGGTTTCATGGTATCTATACTGCTACAGAGCTGAACACCAGCAAAAAAGAGCCTTTCATCTATGAAACCGCTGCCAGATCCATGGGTACCCTCATAGAAGAAACCGCGGTCTATGAGGATGTATTACACGCTATTGCTACTGCGAAGAAAGCCGGTTTCCACACTGTGGCTGTTTATGACAGCTGCAGCGAAGATGACTGGGATGAGATCATAGAAATCGCGGATGAAACCATAGGAGATACGGAAAGGAGTTTATAACTATCCATGAAGACTACATTAACGATCGCCGGGAGTGATTCCAGCGGAGGTGCCGGCATACAGGCGGATATCAAAACCATGACCATGAATGGTGTATATGCCATGAGTGCCATTACTGCCCTGACGGCTCAGAATACCACAGGGGTTACGGCAATCAGTGAGGTAAGCCCGGAATTCCTGGGCCAGCAATTAGATGCGGTATTTACTGACATCCGTCCGGATGCAGTGAAAATCGGCATGGTATCCTCAAAAAAACTTATCGAAATGATTGCCCTAAAGCTTAAAGAATATCAGGCAGTGAATATCGTGGTGGATCCTGTAATGGTTGCCACCAGCGGGGCAAGACTGATCTCAGATGATGCCATTGATACTCTGAAGCAGAATCTCTTCCCTCTGGCAACTCTCCTGACACCAAATATACCGGAGGCAGAAATCCTTACCCATATGTCTATCAAAAGTCCTGAGGATATGATAGAAGCCGCCGGAAAGCTTAGCAGCCAATTCCAGTGTGCCGTATTGTGTAAGGGCGGACATCAGATCAATGATGCTAATGACCTTCTCTTCCATGACGGAGAATATCACTGGTTCCGTGGAAAAAGGATCGATAACCCCAACACCCATGGTACCGGCTGTACCCTTTCAAGTGCCATCGCCGCTAATCTGGCTAAAGGATTCGACCTGGACAGTGCAGTTAAAAATGCCAAAGACTACCTCTCACAGGCCCTGGAAGCCATGCTGGATCTGGGGGCCGGAAGAGGTCCCATGAAACATAATTTTAACCTCACCGGCAGGTTTTCGGAAGAAGCAGCCAGCTCCCATTAAGAAAGGAAACAATGGGAATATAGCAATATGATTGTTTCATTCTCTTTGAAAATATGCTATTCTTTAACTAGTAGATACCACTGACGATTATGGGGATTAGATCGTTTTATAACAGAGGATATCGATTGACTGATCAGGATGGGAGGATAAGATATGTACGAAGAGGTTCAGGTACTTGTTCACAGTAGTATACGAATCACAAATGGGATGACAGTCTACTTTGATCCCTTTCATGTAACAGAAGAATACCATGATGCGGATATCATATTTGTGACACATAATCACCATGATCATTATTCACCGGAGGATATCGCCAAGGTAAAGAATAAAACCTCTGTACTGGTGTGTCCCTGCTCCATGGAAGCATGTCTTTTAAGCAGTGGAATTGAGGATGATTACATCGAAATGGTGATGCCGGGAGATTCTCTGGAAATCAATGATGTTAAGATTGAGGCTGTTCCCGCATATAATGTGGGTAAGCCATTCCACCCCCAGAAGAATCAGTGGGTCGGCTATATTGTTACCATGAACGGCACCCGCTATTATGTGGCAGGGGACACAGATATCAATGCAGATGTGATGCAGGTTCAATGTGATGTGGCTCTTCTCCCGGTAGGCGGAACATATACTATGACAGCTGAAGAGGCCGCCAAGCTGGCAGTCAAGATTCAGCCGGAGGTTGCAATCCCGACACATTATGGGGATATCGTAGGAGATCCGGAGGATGGAGACCGCTTCATCGAAGCTCTTGCCGGTCAGGTGCCGGGAGTGCTGAGGATGCTATAGAAAATAATATAATATTTAGAAAGCAGATATCCAAAAAAAGGAAGATCGATACAAGCCGTATCAGTCTTCCTTTTTCTTATGTATCCGTGTATTTTTTAGTCGCTTGATCTATAAGCTTTGTATCCGCCATGAGGCATAAGACAGGCTGTCTCCGGGAGAATCTTCGGGAGTCTGTATCTCGGACTCATAGTCGGTTATGCCTTTTCCACTATTCGGATGAAAGTGTGAATAAACCAAATCTACCGAATAGATCAGCAACAGGCATATGCAGATTGGTGCCAATACCTTTACCCGGATTCTGTTCGCAAGGTTATCAATCACAGGAGCCAGGAAATAAACCACAGCAACACCTCCCAGACCAAAGACCAGAAGACCTTCCGCGCAGACCCTGCCATTTATGTTCAGGTAATAGTTGTCATAATTCCACCACTGGGTCCCTCCATGGCTCATCTCGAGCTGCCAGGATGTGAAGTACTCCACAGCACCTGCAAGTATGACAGCCGTAAGAAATTCCAGCCATGGTTTTTCCCTGAAGCGATAAAGCAAGAGAAGTATCATGGTTCCGCCCGTACCATAGATGGGAAGCCATGGTCCGTGCAGGACACCACGATTGACAAAGTTACCATCGGTGATGAGATGAAGGCTTACTTCCCACAGCCATCCGATGATACAGAACATGAAGAAGATCACGATGACAGACAATACGGAATAACACCTGAGGTATCTCAGGTTCTCCAGACTCTTCATCTTCTCATTCTTTTCTATGGCGGATAATCGGCCGGGATAAACTTTACCCTCGATAACATCCTCCAAGTTACGTAAGTTCGCGTCCCTTACTTCCTGCTCTCTCCTCTTTCTTTCATTTTCGTCATAATATAAAACAACTCCGAAAACATTCTGGAAGAAACGGCGGATAGGATTTTCCGGTACATATTCAAATCTCGGCTCATCTTTCAGCTCAAAAACATCTGAATAAGCCTCCTGCAGAGATTCCTTCGCGGCATGTTCGTAGAGATAGATGTCATTAAAATACTCATAGCCTTCCTTCTTTTCATGGATATAATCCTGTCGAAGTTTGGCATAGTATTCTGTCATGGTTGCTGTTTTATAAGAATTAAGCCAAAACAGGCGCGCGAGTCCGAAGGTAATTACACTTAACATGTACCATAGGATAAAGCTCAAATCCAGCACAAAGCATTCCCATTTATGCCCCTTCATCATTCTCCGGGAGAGGGTTATGGCCTGTTTTGAGTTCAGCCTGGGATTCTCTGCAAGGATATAAGGAACCATATAGTAAGCATATGTTTTGATGAAACCTCCGACGACGGTTAATGACCAGAAAAACAGATAGATGGTAGTCACCAGACAAACCCTGGCAGTCCGAAACAAAGATCTGGTCCGAATCAGGTACAGGAATTTACGGTAAGGTACCTTCTCATAGGTTCTGGCCTCCAGAAAGATCCGGGAGTACACCACCTGAAAAGTGCCGATAAAAAGAACATAAACCGCCGCAATCAGAAGGAAAGACAGGAGGACAAAGAAAATACTTCCCAGCTCTTTTGAATGAAACAGGGTCTGCAGGGTCACGATAATCATAATATAGAGAGAACCACTCTGCACATTATTTACGATTACAGCCAGCAATCCCCTGCTTCGTCCAATCTTTAAGGCTCCGAAGCTCTCCTGTCTCTTGGCTTCCTGGGCAGATAAGGACTTCTTGGTATTCTCCTCGTATCGGGTGAGATTATTCTCCATGATGGAATTGACAATCTCCCCATAGCCAAAACCGTTTTTTATATCACCCTTTGGGCTATCCTGGCCGGTTTTTCCGACAGATTCGGAAACGGTTTCTGTGCTGGTATCATCTTTGGTAATCTTCAGAAACTCCAGGGAACCCGAGTAAGATGACCCAATTACAGCAGCCGTAAGACAGACGATCATCAAAATCCAATAATGGGACTTTACCACTGCCTTGGCTCTGGTCTTCAGTTCTTTACGATTCAGTTTTTCCATATTTTTCCAACCTCCCGAAAATAATCTTGATCATATGTATTATTTCATTCAATCAGACCTTCTTCATATTCACGGATCAAAGTATTGATTGCTGCCTTAGCATTTACCATA
>JBGVCE010000077.1:0-2088 GCA_045226235.1 Anaerobutyricum sp. | reverse complement strand
TAGTATAAAGCCCAGGGATAGAGTAACCATCGATATCTATAACCATGTTCGATGTGCTTCGATATTTTCAGGCTAGCAGATGAAGATATTGTAGACAACGGCAAACATTTTTCCGGGAAAATAGTCTACATGGAGAAGAACTGTCTGAGGATTAAAAAGAGTTTGATGAAGTCTGTAGAGTGAAAAGAAGAATTATTGCAATAGGAAAAATATCTATAAAATGGAGACATTAAAGAATAGATGTGTGTATAATGGGTTAGTGCAAACATGAAAAATCTGTTACCGTGTAACAGGAATGGTGGAATTCAGGAGGCGTATATGCTGTCAGTTTTTTATGGTGATATGCCGGAGGCGATATATAATCCAGTCGTGTTTTTTAAAAATTCTTATACTGATGAGTGGATCATGGATGAACTTTCAATCCGTATGATAAGAGATGTTGACAAGTCAGAAGTGATTGGCCCCAGAGTGATTGACAGCCCTGTTCTTGGAGGGATATCTCCCAGAGAACTATCGGGCGGAGTAAAAACACTGATGTCAATCTACAAACGGCCTGACAAGATTTTTAATGCTTCCGCATGTGGAGATAATTGCGCAAAGTGGCTGCTGGAGATCGGTGACAGACAGGATGTAACTATTAATCTACGGCATCTGATGGATTTCGGGGATGGAACTTTTACAATTCATATTCTCAATACAGATCAGATTGTACACAGTATGCGGGAACTTCTTCCGATTGCCGGAATGATTGTTCGTTGATGGAGACAGCTTTATGAAAGGAAAATATCATATCACCGTCGCAAATGAGATGGTGAAATATGATTTTGACATCAGGCGGAATATTACGATCATTAAAGGGGACAGTGCGACTGGTAAGACAACCCTGGTTGAAATGATTCGTGAGTTTTATGAAGATGGAGAAAGCAGTGGTGTACGACTGAACTGTGAAAAGGAATGCAGGCCTCTTGCTGGAAGAGATTGGAAAATACTTCTTCAGGCAGCGAATGACTGCATTGTTTTTATTGATGAGAACAACGATTTTCTTCCGACACAGGATTTTGCGGAAGCTGTACAGAATTCCGATAATTATTATGTGATAGTAACAAGAGAAGGCTTGCCGAATCTTCCATATAGTGTGGATGAGATCTATGGGATACGTATCTCGGGAAAATATGCAGGGTTAAAACAGACCTATAATGAGCTATATCATATCTATGGGGATTACAGCCTCAAAGAAGATGTGGATCCCGACAAGTTGATCGTAGAAGATTCTAATGCTGGATTTGAGTTCTTTCAAAACCAATCTGTCGGGAAACAATACAGAGTCATCAGTGCAGGCGGAAAGTCGAATGTGTTTCAGAAAATGAAATACAAGGCCGTTCAATACTCGTGATTGCGGATGGTGCCGCCTTTGGTCCGGAAATGGATCGTGTTATGAAGATGGCATACAGAAATGGAAACATTACAGTTTATCTGCCTGAATCCTTTGAGTGGCTGATTCTTGCATCAGGAGTAGTCGATCACAAAGACCTCCGAAATATTCTGGAAGACCCATCTTCCCACATTGATAGTAAAGAATTCTTCAGTTGGGAGAGGTTTTTCACACATATTCTGATTGAAATAACACGCGGAACATGGCTGCAGTATTCTAAGCGGAAGATTAATCCGTCTTACCTGAATGAAACTGTGCGTCAGAAAATTGTCAGCTCCATAAAAAGAATCCGGTTATAATAGTGGGAGTGAGATAAAGACGAGGCGACCGATTATGACCATAGGAGAAGCATCTCATATCTGAAAAGATATGGGATGTTTTGGCATCCGTCCCAATAATCACTCGTCAGTCCCTTGACATTTGCGGGTATGAGTAAAACTGTGTTAATCTGAGTTAATTGCAGTCAATCCGGGATAATGTACGACAATTAAGATCTAAAGACGTACGATCGGATACATGTAGGCACAAAAGGAAGTTTGAAATCAGTTCAGGGAGCAACTGAGCTGCCGTAAAAAGAAAATAGGGAGAAAACATACGATGAAGCTTCCTCAGTTTTTAAAGAAAATCGATACATTTAGCAGCAGTATGTCCCGCGA
>JBGVCE010000076.1:0-2106 GCA_045226235.1 Anaerobutyricum sp. | reverse complement strand
AAGTATAACAAATAGTTATAAGCGCCGCAATGGAATTTTATGTCATCAACCCCGCCTGATGTCTGTCAGCTCAGGGCAAGATTACCGGTGTACAGCTGATAATATCTGCCTTTTTTCTCCAAAAGTTCCTCGTGGCTGCCACGCTCTATGATCCGTCCCTGCTCCAAAACCATGATACAGTCACTGTTGCGGACGGTGGACAGACGATGGGCAATTACAAAGGTAGTTCTTCCCTCCATCAGTTTATCCATTCCCTCCTGAATAATCTTCTCAGTCCTGGTATCGATGGAACTGGTAGCCTCATCCAGAATCAAGGCAGGAGGATCAGCAATCGCCGCCCTGGCAATGGATAAGAGCTGTCTCTGGCCCTGGCTCAGGTTGGCTCCGTCTCCACGGAGAATGGTATCATAACCCTGGGGCAGACGTCTGATGAACTCATCCGCATTGGCAAGCTTTGCGGCAGCGTAGACTTCCTCATCGGTTGCATCCAGTTTTCCATAGCGGATGTTTTCTTTCACGGTAGCAGTAAACAGATGGGTGTCCTGCAATACCATACCAAGGGATCTTCTAAGATCCGCCTTTTTGATCTTATTGATATTAATCCCGTCATAGCGAATCTTTCCGTCCTGTATATCATAAAAACGGTTAATCAGGTTGGTAATGGTAGTCTTGCCGGCTCCGGTGGATCCCACAAAGGCAATCTTCTGGCCGGAATTAGCATACATCTTGATATCATGAAGGACTATCTTCCTGGAATCGTAGCCGAAATCAACACCCAGGAATTCGATATTTCCTTCCTGTTTTACATAGGTGGTGGTATCCGAGTCCTTATGATAATGTTTCCATGCCCAGGTACCGGTACGCTCCTGACATTCATGAATCTGCCCATCCTCATCGATGCGGGCATTAACCAGCATCACATAACCATCGTCTGTCTCCGGTTCCTCATCCATCAGTTTAAAGATACGTTCAGCCCCGGCCAGAGCCATTACGATGGAATTGATCTGCATGCTGATCTGATTGATGGGCATATTAAAACTCTTGTTAAAAGTCAGGAAACTGGCCAGTTCCCCGAGAGTCAGGCCGGAAACTCCTGTGATGGCCAGGATACCTCCGACAATAGCCACGATAACATAAGAGATGTTTCCCAGCTGAGCGTTTACAGGCATCATAATATTGGCAAATTTGTGTGCATTGTTGGCACTCTCATAAAGACTTTCATTCAACTCATTGAATCTTCGGATATTTTCTTCTTCATGATTAAATACTTTCACCACTTTCTGTCCTGAAAGCATCTCCTCAATGAATCCATTTTCCTTTCCCAGATCCTGCTGTTGCTTCATAAAGTAACCGCCGGAAAAACCGGCCAGCTTTCTGGAGCAGAACAGCATCACGGCCACCATGGCAAAAGTAACCAGCGTCAGCGGGATACTCAGCACAATCATGCAGACCACCACACTGACGATGGTGATACCGCTGTTGATAAACTGAGGGATACTCTGGGAGATCATCTGTCTCAGAGTATCGATATCATTGGTATAGACAGACATGATATCCCCGTGGGCATGGGTGTCAAAATATTTGATTGGAAGACTCTCCATATGATTAAATACATCCTTGCGCAGGCTCTTCATCGTCCCCTGTGTGACGATGATCATAATCTGCTGCTGCAAAAAGGATGCACAAACTCCAATCGCATAGAAAGAGGCCACCCGGAGAATCGCATGGTTCAGCCCGGTGAAGTCATGGGAGTGGTCCGTCAGCATAGGAGTGATATATTGATCGATCAGGGTTCTCATAAACATGGTTCCCTGCACGTTACAAAGCACTGAAATGATGATACAGCAGATGACAATGCCATATTGGATTCCATATCTTTTCATGACATAGCTCAGCAGTCTTTTTATGAGACGTCCCGGATGTTCCAGCTTAGGTCCTTGGCCGACCATACCTCTTCTTGGTCTGCCGGGTCCGCGGGGAGGGGAATAATTATTCTTCTCTGCCATCTGTCACGCCCCCTTTCTCCGAGGATGTTTCTCTATTCTGGGATTCGTAGACATCCCGGTAGATTTCATTATCTCTCATCAATTCTTCATGGGTTCCGAT
>JBGVCE010000075.1:0-4983 GCA_045226235.1 Anaerobutyricum sp. | reverse complement strand
TCAAGTGCAAGGCAGTGATCACCAACAATCTCATTTGCTTTAGCATTTTCGCAATCCAACAATTTTAAAAGCTTTATAATATCAATACTATCTACCTTGTCATCTCCAATATAATATTCACTTTTAGTCCAATTTTTAACAATTGATAGCACTTCATCTATTGTATCCCTTTTTTCCCTGATTTCGTCATCTTCAATAACAACCGTATTTTTGCTTTTATCATTAGAATATAATGAGAAACTCTCACATTTCAAACAACATGGGTCATAATATTTTGATGAAGATTTGAAGAATCTAATTGTTATTCTCATATGTTTAAATCCCCTAATAAAATGCTTCTATAGTCTATGCTGAATAATTATCTAATATATACCATTATTATTCTTGACCATTATTATTCTTGTTACATTGATATTTATGATTAAATCTGTTTTCCCGATGGTATTTTAAGTATTGTTTGTTTCTTTCAGTTATAGGGATTGACATACCTTTCATAATATTGGAAAGCACTTGATCATGGTCATCCAACTGATCCGAAATAATAATACTCCCTTTATCATCAAAGGTTATCAACCCTTGATCAAAAAGTTTGTCATGGTTTGGGCAGAGAAGAAGTCCATTATCCGGATCTAATTTCTCATTCGGTTTACTAACTGCCCATGGTTTTATATGACTTGCGATCAACAGCTCCGGGATTTTGATTCCGCATAAACAACACTTTCCGTAACGTTTGAGTAAAAGTTTTCTGAAAACACCTTGATTTACACGTGCCTTTACAACCGTATCTCTAGCCTGTCCTTCCAGTTTGAGGGAACTGATTTCTTCCTCTATCTCCTTTGCCTGTTTTTCACATTCTTTCTTTTGCTGATCCAAGGTACCAGTCTTATAATAGGCCGTGTTTACCGTATGGACAGAATCTGAGCTGTGTTTGTAGTTCATCGTAGCATACTGACAAGGTGAACACTCCTTATCCCATCCCCATTCATCTGCATAAACTGAATTAAAAACAATATTGTTCACATCACATTTCCTGATAAACAGTGATATCTCCCCTGCGTTTAATATTCTGTTGGCTTTACCATGGTAAGGTAAGCCGAGAATATTCAGTGCCCTTTCAAGCGTTTTATCAGCATACATTCCCGGGAAAAACTGAGGATAGAGCATCTGATAGTATTTGATTGCCCAGGGATATTTATAAAAGAATACCTTCTCAAGTTTATTCTGCAGTACTTGATAATCATGGATTGATTCCATGATTCCGATATTTTCAATTTCGTCAATACATACTATCAGCTGGTCACGTACTTTCTCCGCTTGTTCAATAGCCTTGTCGACACTTAATGATTCTGCATTTGTTCCTTCTTTGTATTTCCAGCTGCCCCCGGCCTGATATAATACTCCTAAATATTTATACTTCCCTGCAGCGCCAAACCATCTATAGTTATTATCAAACATCAACAATTGCATCATTGAAGAAGAATCATCACCGAATACATTCAGCAATAATTCTTTCCCGTCCATTTGTAATAGTTGTTCCGGCGAGAATTGATTAATAAATGCCTGTCTCCTATTTTCAATAGTTTCATTTAGTTTATTCATTTCCGGTGTTTGAGATTTCTCATAAAACCACTCCGGACTCCCAGTAGGATACATCTGACCCCTCCATTATCTGTCATGTTTGTCTTCTATCAAATAGAGTTTTTTTCTTTATATCACATACCAACTACATAAATAATACTCCATATAAAACATGCTATCAACATTCCAAATAACGATTCTTAATCTCCTTCAACAAATCAAGGCAGAATGCTCCTGGCAAACTGCCTTGATTACTTTGATGAATGATTATCAAAGTTTATCTCGCCTTTATCGGCGGTGCCGGCTGTTTCAGATGGACCGTAACGATCTCTGCCAAACTCTTCGCCGGGTCAACGATTCTTTCCGGAGTAAGTTCTGCTTCTCCCATCTCCTGGAACAGATCTTTAGCAAAGTCAGCCATGCTCATTCCGAAGTACTCTGTTGCCGGTGATCCATCGGATGCATTCAGTGCCAGGGGCAGGTGTCTTTTATTAAGAAATGCAATATATGTCTTTCCTTCATCCGCTTCAAAGACATGCAGTCTGGGAATGAGCAGGATCTTTTCCTGCTGCCCTTCTTTTTCCCAGGTTCCCGGTATACGGAAACAGAACTGGCCGCGTTGGGTAAAGCGGTCACGCATTTCCTGTGTCACAATGGATTGTTCCACCAGGGATGCTTTGTTGATAGACACGGGAATATAATCCGGATCATTGTTATAATCAAAAAAAGAAGAAGAAACACTGGATTTCAATTCCTGTCTCTTCTCCTCCATCAGCTTTTCCGCTTCGCCTTTTTCTTTTCCGTCATATTTGGTGACCGCCCTTCTGATCTCCTCATCTGCCGTATCCATATAAGCCTCTTCGGACATAACGCCGGTCTGCTGGTATTCTTCCATGGTAATGGTCTCAATAGGCGGCAGTTCTTCCCCGGAATTCAACATATCCCGCTGTTTGAGCTTGTACCACTGGTTCACTTTCCCCATGTCGCTGTTGGCGATCTCAAACTGGATGCTTCCATCCCCGACACGCAGGTCAGGCAACCTGGCATAATTGATCCCCAATGCCTGGAAATCCTCCTGCATGCCTTCTTCCCGGCCTTCCAGTGGGAATGAAACGATACTCACATTTCCCCGGGTCAGGCTACGGAGTTCCTTCAGCTCCTTCTCCCCTCCCTGCATCCTGCTGATCAGGTGGCGCTCATACCAGGCACCGAACTTATCTCGGTCCGGCTGGTAGACTGCAACCTGCATCAGCCCGTCCTCCTTGTCAAGGTCAGGCATGACCATGTAATGGATATCAAGGGCTTTCATTTCATCAAGGAGCTGGTCCCGGTCGATAGCCGGGATATTCATGATATCGTACTCTCCATCCGTCACCTTAAGGAACTCACCAAAGTCTTCAAACTCCATTGCCGACAGCTTCTTTTCTTTGACCATACGGGCAAAATACTGGATCAGTTTAATGGTGCCTACGGCAGCCAGCCGGAAAACCGGGTCGGCAAACCGGAAGAGATTGTGAACGTGCATGATTATTTCTGATGTATTTCTGCTTGTTTCATCCATTGACTTTCTCTCCTTCCCAGACATAAAAAGGCTGTAAACTGCGATAAAAATCAACAGTCTACAGCCATGTGTGTTATGATTATTATGATATTTGATCCAGGCTATCTGCAATAATGCTCGATCGCCTGATGTACAAATTCGGCAGTCCCTTCCCCGCCATAACCATCAATGTTAGTCGTAAAGTCTCCGCCTCCGGCATACATCTTTCCAAGGCCGCTTAAGATCTCATTGGTACAGGTATAGAAATGCTCAGTGATGTAATCCTGCAGTTTCTTTACCAGGGTCTGTGCATCTTCGGAGGTGGGATCTGCATCACGAATTGCCCCGAATTCGGTAAAGATCATCATCATTCTTTCACCAAGATCCCGGTTTTCTTTATCGGTCCTCCCTTTGGATTTTTCTTCAAACTCTTTGTAAGCTGGTGTTTGGCCCCAGGATGCTTTGGCCTGGGCAGCATATTCATCGATCTTTCTTGTATCAAATGCATCAAATGTCAATTCTCTCACTCCCATCGCTTTGATTCCCATCGCAAGGTCGATCAGATTCTCGATATGTTCCTTCTTCAGTTTCAGGAGCTCGATCTGTTGTGCAAGCGCTTTGCTCCTGTTAAAGTCAGAACTGCTGATGATCATTTTGATATCTTTGAGCGGGAATTCCAATTCCCGGAAAAGAAGGATCTGCTGCAGGGTCTCCAATGCCGTATCGTCATACAAACGATAACCTGCATCTGTATATTCCGTTGGTGGAAGCAGACCGATCTTATCATAATACTGCAGGGTGCGTATACTCACGCCTGTCAGTTTACTGACCTCATGAACTGTCATCATAGCTTTGAATCCCTCCTTGCTCTGGTACTGATAATATAAACTATGACGTAACGTAAGAGTCAATACCCTGCAGACATTTTTTTGATATAAATTATAACAGATGTCATAGACGCATAGATGCTCACAACATTATCAAAAACTGATCCTATTTGCATCCATGTGTAACACGATCTTTAACCTCCGATGCCTTGGCATTATTAAATCGGTCTATCGTACCGACTAGATATCCCGTGATCCTCCGGATCCTTTGAAACCTGACACCTTCACCGACTTTTGTACAATCCTTTTTCACAGCTTCATCCCCATCTCATTGACGGGGTCTTTCTTTGGATGAATGACCCCTTCCTTTTCTCTCAGTATCCTGTTTTCTCTCTTCATTTCTGCGATATCCACATCGATCCGTTCGAGGACTTCCCTGGTCTGCTGCAGGTACTGTTCGATCGTTTCTATGATCTCCTCAATTTCCCGGACGGTTCTTACGGGTTTTTCCTTCTCCAGTGTTTTACTCATCATCGGCATAGTCCGACCTCCTTCCTTACGTTATGTAAATTTGCTTTTCCTCTCCTGGTCAGAGTATGCTTTTTCCTGACATCCTGTATCAGTTCTGTTCCTTTGTTAAATCCGGGGATTTCCTTAAACCCAATAGTGTCCACAAAGAAAGCTTGTCTCCTTCCTGACCGGCTCATCAGAACCACGTCACCCACAGAGAGGGAATGGCCTTTAAAATCTTCCGGCCTGAACAGATTGAACTTTTCGTATAGTCCTTCCAAGGTCATCCCCTCCTGCAATTCTCCTCGGTAAACAGGATTATAATCTTCCGGGTTCACTGTAAGATTGTGATCCTCCAGATAGCCATAACCCAGGAACATCTGGTCCCTGGCCTTGCCGTCCGGATTGATCTGGTAAATCTCATAATAATCATTCACCTGATCTGCATCCAGGTCCTGACCTTTGACTAGGTCATGCTCCTTGAACACTTCCATCATCTGTTCTACGATCTGGCCGGAAGTGGTACGG
>JBGVCE010000074.1:0-7004 GCA_045226235.1 Anaerobutyricum sp. | reverse complement strand
AGAGACTGTTGAAAGAGGTTTAGACATGAACAAGAAGATAATCGCGATCATATTGGAATTGATACCGGTGGTTTCTGCAGTTGTGTCTTTTTATCTGTTCACCACATCGAAGGATTCCGCTTTGATCAGAAAGACACTCCTGGTTTCTTTTGTGTTTAGCTTATTAGGCATAGCCTTTTTCATTGTGGGACGCAAGCTTGCCGGGGATGACAAAACCGTGCGGATATTAGGTCTTTTGGACCTGGTGGCATCCATCTATGTTATCGCTTTTTATGTCCTTGCCATCATTAGTTTTGGTCTATAAGCATATTTCCATTTTTCCGTTCATAATCTGACAACCGCTTTATGAGGTATTTCCTGTAGATTATTATCTAGGGAGGTGGTCAGATTATATGAAGATTCACATGATAGAAATCGATGGAAGTTTATTTGAGATCGAAGCAACATTAGATGACAGTACATTTCTTAATATCGGACCTAATGCCTATGACCTCTGTGTAAATCAGGGGATTCATATCTATAAAGGGGAGAATGGTGTCCATTATCTGGTGGACCAGGAAGGAAATATCCTTGCATCCGGCATGGCAACCATACGAACCTACATTAAATTCTATATCTTAAAAGTATTCTAAACATTTTTGTACCGGAAGATAGAAGATTGGAAGAGGCTATATGGGAAAGGACATAAGAAATGAATCTGTCTCAATTAAATAAATACTGGATCAGATATCAAGCGAATAATAGGTTTGCAGACGGAACATTGCTGGATGAGGTAAGGTATGATGCTGCTGCAGGTGTGGAGGCATCCTTTGATTTGCTGGAGATGCTGCAGGGAAAGTATATCCTTCATCTTTCCAGGGATTTTCATCTTTACAGAGAAGAATACATCCAGTTTATCCTGGATCATGAATTTACTCATCTCTATGATTTCCTTACCTACCCTTTTCCGAAGCCAAGCATGGCTGATCTAACGGAGCGGGCTCTTCGTGAGGAAAATATCAATACTGCCTCAGACAGAAATATATTTTGCAAGTATGGAGAAATTAATCTCCCGGAGAAGGCTAGCGGAGATAATCCATTTTCCAGTGATACCGGAAAAAAACTGTTTGATTACATGAATACTTACTCGGAGTTTCATGCCTGCAGGGTTTCTCTGGGATATATTTTGAATATCCGGAAAGGTGGAAGCAGGGTAGATGTGGATGTGGAACAGAATATTGTTCCGGCACCATACCGTGATATATCCATAAGGAATATGCTGAGTGTGTGCTTAAGAAGAGCGCATCTAAGCTACCGGCAGTTTAGTGTGATGATGATCCCTCAGATCTTTGTCATTTTCTTTCGGCAGATGATGTACCTGATGGGTTATCTGTCCCACTTTGGCAATGCCCGTGATATGCTTTCTTCCAGTCTGGAGATACTGGGTCTGGAAGGTCAGAAGGAGGAGTATTTCCGACTGTTTGATGCTCTAAAAGAAGCCAATCATGAAGAGATCCTCTCCATTACCAACTCCATCTATAATAAATCTTATCTGGTATTTGTTAAAAGCTACATTCGTAATCACTATAATCCGGACCTCTATACCGAGGAAGAGCTGGAGCAGATTACGCCAGATAATTACAGTGAGTTTGTGGAGACCCTGGCTAACAGACAGGGGGGAAGACTCTGGAGTGGAAGAGTCAGTCCGGTGTTTGGTGTAAATAATATAAACCGTGCTTATGATGGGGTGGACCCTGAAACCATCCGCCAGCTGGTACGTGCTGCGCGTCCCAGAGAAAAATAATTGCATATAATCATTTGACATACATAAAAAGCCGTACTTCCTGGTGGAAGAACGGCTTTTTGAGTATACTTATCTATTGATGTGAGTTTCATTCCATCATCTTTTCCAAGAGATGTGCGGGACCATCTTCGTCATTGGAGGCTATGATAAGATCAGCATTTTCTTTTAAGATATCCATACCATTTTCCACCGCTGCCCCAAGATGGGCATATTGAATCATGGACAGGTCATTTTCACTGTCCCCTATGGCAACCACATCTTCCCTTTCCACTCCCAGGTGTTGTCTTAAAAAGTCAAGGGCGATATCTTTATTACTTCCTTTGGCAAAAATCTCTACCGTGTATGGGGTGGAATACCCATATACAATGTCATCAAATCTTGCCAGCCATTTCACGCAGGCTGCCAGATCATCCGGATCGATGAAAGTGATAAACACTTTTCCAAAAACCAGTTCTCCGTTCTGAATCAAGCTACCCATATCAGATACTCTGATATCGGTAGACAGCAGGTCTTCCGTAATGGCAGGGTTAATCCTGGTAGCCCGTATTATCCGGACATCCTCCTCCTCCAGATAGGAATCATTTCCACAGTATCCGCAGAAGAATCCTCCTTCTTCCCTGACATGAGAGAAAATAGCATAGGAAGTTTCCAGGGCTATTTTCCTGTCAAAGATAATCTTGCCATCCAGGCAGTCAGTAATCACCGTACCGTTGGAACCAATGGCATAACGTATGCCCGGCACATCCCCTACCTTGGCCATAATGCTCCGAAATGTACGTCCGGAAGTCGGGATAAACAGGATATCATGTTCCGCAGCTTTTCCAAGCACTTTTTTCGAATATTCTGAAAGATTGCTCTTAGTATTGAGCAGGGTTCCGTCCAGGTCAATGGCAACGATTTTCATAATACGATCCTCTTTTATCGATAATAAACAATGGAATAAAATGTTTTTCTGATTATAGCATGATGATAGATTTTGAGTCAAATGAGAAGGAGATCATCAAGATGATTCCGATAAAATAAATAGATTGATATGGGGAATGGTATGATGTTAAAATCAAAGATAATTGAAAGGAGAAAAGGAATGGATTTAACGAACATCGGAAGAGAGGCTTTTCTGGCCCTGGGATCAGGAGCAGTGCTGGCCTTTGCCATACCCCTGGCGCTTGCATTGATATGGATATTCATAAAAAAAGAAAAATTTACCACAGTCCTTGTGGGGGCTGCAACCTTTTTGCTCTTTGCCTTGATCCTGGAAAAACCTCTTCAGGCTTTGGTCATATCCATGGATCATCCTTTGAGCAGGTTTTTAAACGCCCATCCGGTATGCTGGGCCCTGGTGGTGGGATTATTCCCGGGAATATTTGAGGAAACAGGCCGGATGGTCGCATTCAGGTCTGTTCTAAAGAACCGAAAAAACAGGGAGACATCCATCTCCTATGGAATCGGGCATGGCGGTTTTGAGGTAATGATGGTACTGGGATTAAATTATGTTACCTATATATTTTATGCCTTGATGATCAATGCAGGATCTTTTCCAGACATAATTAATCAGGTGAAAGCCCAGGCGCCGGACCAGGTGGATGCCCTGTATACCCTGGCGAATCAGCTCGTACATTTCACGATTTCTGATATGGGTATGGGATTCCTGGAAAGAGCCTTTGCCCTTCTTTTCCATATCGGAGTCTCCATCCTTGTTTTCTACGCCTGCAAGGAAAAAGGCAGATTTCATTTGTATCCCATAGCCATACTGTTGCATACAGCCATGGATTTCATTGCCGGGCTGGCTATGGTAAAGGTGATTCATCTTTCCACATTAGTCATAGAAGGGATTTTTGGAGCCTTCGGCATATTGACATTCTGCGCAGCTTATTTTCTGCTATATCGACGTGATAGTGATGGGGGTCTGACCCCCAATAGATAAAAGGAGGGATACCATGGCCGGACATCTTGGAGGACACGGGGCCCGTGGTTTTTTGACAGAAGAAGAGAAGGTGAATGCCCCGAAGGTCTCACTGCAGCTTTTGCGGCGGATTCTTTCCTATCTGTTACCATATCGACTCCAGTTTATACTGGTGTTCCTGATCATACTTGTATCTTCGGTTGTTGGTCTGTTTCCGGCAATCATAACGGGACGTATCGTGGATGATGCCTTGACCGGGCACAGTTTTCCACTTTTGATCCGTCTTCTGATCCTGGCGCTGATTGCCATGACGGCCAGTCAGCTGATCCGTCTTCTGGAGAGTTATATTAATTCCTGGATCTCCCAGAGGGTCATTTTTGACATGAAAAATGAGATGTACCGACACCTGGAGTATATGCCTCATGCCTTTTTTACAACAGAGAAGCAGGGGGATGTCATCACGCGGATGAATACGGATATCAGCGGGGTAAGCTCGGTAATCAGCGGTACACTTTCTTCCCTGGTGAGTAATACGGCTACTGTGGTGACAACACTGATTGCGATGTTTGCCATGAGTTCTAAGCTGGCGCTGGCAGGTATCGTGGTGATTCCATTGCTAATCCTGCCAACGCGTACAGCCGGGAGACGGAGGTATACCCTACTGACAAAAAGCCAGGAAAAGCAGGATGAGATGAACCAGATCATAAATGAAACCCTGTCAGTAAGCGGCTCTCTTCTGGTGAAACTGTTTGCGAGGGAAGAAAAAGAATACCAGCGATTTGTAGAGGTGAATAAAGAAGCCACGAAGTTGTCCCTGAGAGAGGCCACCAGCGGAAGACTATTCTTTGTTCTGATGGGGATGTTTACCCAGCTTGGGCCTTTATTAATTTATTTTGCCGGTGGTGTTCTGATCATCCGTCAGTTGGATCCTGCTTTAACCGTCGGTATGGTGACTGCCACGGTTTCACTGGTAAACCGTATGTACCGGCCGGTGGAATCTCTCCTGAATATCCAGGTGGATTTCACCCGTTCTCTAGCTTTGTTTACCCGTATCTTTGATTATCTGGACAGGGAGAACCCGATAACCAATCCGGAAGATGGGCTTAAGCCGGATACTGCAAACCAGGATATCGTATTTAATCATGTATCCTTCGGTTATCTACCGGAGATTGACATTCTTAAAGACGTCAGCTTCACCGTTCCTGGTGGAAAGATGTATGCTGTGGTGGGGCCTTCCGGTTCCGGCAAATCCACCCTGGTGAACCTGATTCCAAGACTCTATGATGTGAGAAATGGCGCGGTTTCCATAGCCGGTGTGGATGTCAGGTCATTTGATCTGCCCTGGCTGCGTAGTCAGATCGGAATGGTAACCCAGGAGACCTACCTCTTTAACGGAAGCATACTGGATAATCTGCTTATGGCTAAAGACGATGCCAGTATGGAAGAAATCCAGGAAGCATGCCGGGTCGCCAGCATCCATGACTTTATCGTGTCACAGCCGGAAGGTTATGATACCCTTGTGGGAAACCGAGGCCTGAAGCTGTCCGGAGGAGAGAAACAGCGCATCAGCATTGCACGTGTGATCCTTAAAGATCCTAAGATTCTTATCCTGGACGAAGCGACTTCTGCTCTTGATTCTATATCGGAAAATGCTATTCAAAAAGCCCTGGATGTGCTGATGAAGGGACGCACCAGCATCGTTATCGCCCATCGTCTGTCCACCATCCTGCAGGCAGATCAGATTCTGGTTGTAAATGATGGAAGAATCTGTGAGCAGGGCAGTCATGAAGAACTGCTGCAGGCGGACGGTATCTATCGCGAACTATATGAAACACAATTCCGGCCTGCTTTGGAATACGAAGATCAGCGCCGCACAAGCAAAATGGATCTGCAGACTTTATCCGGAGAATACACGGTACGTGCTATTCGTGAAGCCCAGATCGGAGACGTTTACCGCCTTTACAGGAACAACCGACGCTGGTACCGTGAGGCTGGGATAAAGCCTTATCTGCGTGATCTGACGGATGTCATCACAGACTTACCACAGGGCGTAGCGCCGGATGATAAATATTTTGCCGGATTCTATACGACGGAGGAGGGTTCAGATGTGGAGAAACTGACTGCAATCCTGGATCTCGTCCTGAATTATCCCTCAGAAAGAGAAGTATTTATCGGCTGGTTTATGGTCGATGCAGAGAAACAGGGATTGGGAATCGGGTCAAAGATTCTTACTGATATCTGCAATTCCCTAATGGACCAGGGATTTAAGACAGCCGCAGTAGGAATTCGCCGACGTAATACAGACGCCGCGGCCTTCTGGTACAATAACGGATTTGAAGAATCAGGATCATCCCACGAGTATTCTTCGGATGAAGAGACCTTGGTATTAAGAAGAAAACTTATATAGGAGTTAAAAAAACAGTGAAAGAGGATAATAAGTTAAATAGGCAAACATCAGATAATCCAGAATTCAAAGACCCCCTGGCATGGGAAGAAGTTCATACGGAACATGTCATCAAGGATGACTGGATTGATCTTCGAAGATCCTCCTGGCGACTGCCCGACGGGAGTGTATTTGAACCATTTTACAGCTATAGCCGAAGGGACTTTGTTGTGGTGGTTGCTTCAGATACAGAAGGAAACTATCTCTGTGTCAGACAGTTCAGACATGGGATTAAGCAGGTAACCACGGAGTTTCCGGCAGGAGGAATCGAAAGAAAGGACGATGAGAGCAGCTGGCAGGATGTGTCTGTGGAAGACGCCCTCCTGGCGGCAAAAAGAGAATTGCGCGAGGAAACGGGCTACCAATCGGATGAATGGAAATACCTGCTCTCGGTTCCTTCAAATGCAAGCCTGGCGGATAACTATGCCCATCTCTTTGTGGCCAGAAACTGCCGGAAAGTCTCAGGACAGGAGCTGGATGTGACGGAATTTCTAAATGTAATCAAACTCCCGGCCCGGAAGATTGAAGAAATGATCGCCGGAGGGCAGTTTCAGCAGGCAATCCATATCGCTGCCTGGCTGCTGGCCCTTAGAGAAAAATAGAGTTAGATTTAATGTATAATAAATATCTGTTTCAGTACACAGGAGGATGGTAAAATGGCAGGTTATCTGATTAAGGATACGACCAGGGAAGAAAGAGAAAGAATCGTTGAGGAATCCATCGGAAATATTTCGGGCAGCTGTGATGGATGTATGGCGGGATTGGCTGAGATGTATCAGGATTACATAGACGGAAAGAAGGAAATCCGCCAGATTAATATGGAATTCAACGCCCGCTATGCAAAAGGCAACATGGATAAAGATGGCTCAAGAACC
>JBGVCE010000073.1:0-2031 GCA_045226235.1 Anaerobutyricum sp. | reverse complement strand
CGCCCTGTCCATGGATCCTATGCAGATTAAGATCGGTGATATCATAGCAAGGGCGCCGGATCATAAGGCTTCCGGCAAGAAGAGGAGACTCCGCAGAAAAAAGGAGGAACCTATGGAGCCAAAGATTGCTTTTGTGGAGAATAACAGCATCTTTATTGAACCTATCACAAGAGCCCTGATCAATGAGTTCAGTTCCATGTAGAACACAGCAGAACAGTTAGAGACATTAGATAGAAGGAGAATAGTACATTATGAGTGAAGTTATTGTAATCACATCCGGGAAAGGCGGTGTCGGTAAGACAACCACCACAGCAAACATCGGAACAGGCCTGGCACAGTTAGGGAAGAAAGTTGTATTGATCGACACGGATATCGGATTGCGTAATCTGGATGTGGTCATGGGACTGGAAAACAGGATCGTCTATAATCTTGTGGATGTGGTAGAAGGAAACTGCCGTGCTAAGCAGGCTATGATCAAGGATAAAAAATATCCGGATCTCTATCTGCTGCCTTCTGCCCAGACCAGGGATAAAACTTCTGTTACACCGGAGCAGATGAAGACTCTGGTGGATGAATTAAGAGAAGATTTCGATTATATCATACTGGATTGTCCTGCCGGAATCGAGCAGGGATTTAAGAATGCCATCGCAGGAGCGGACCGTGCTCTGATCGTGACGACTCCCGAGGTTGCTGCAATCCGGGATGCAGACCGTATCATTGGACTGTTACAGGCTGAGGAAGTGAAGAGAATCGACCTGATCATCAACCGTATCCGTCTCGATATGGTTAAGAGAGGAGATATGTTATCCGTGGATGATGTGCTGGATATTCTGGCCATCAATCTGATCGGTGTTGTGCCCTACGATGAAGCCATCGTAGTATCCACCAATGAAGGAGAACCATTGGTAGGTTCTTCCTCAAAATCCGGTCAGGCATATGTTAACATCTGCCGCAGAGTGACGGGAGAGGATGTGCCGATGATGAAGCTTGAGGATGAAGGATTCTTCAAAAAACTGGTCAACCTCATCACAAGAGGTTATTAAGGAGGGTGCACAATGGGATTCTTTGATGTTTTTTTCAAGAAAAAAAGTTCTAGTAATACAGCCAAAGAAAGATTAAAATTTGTCCTTGTGTCCGACCGGGCAAACTGTTCCCCGGAGACCATGGAGATGATCAAGAATGACATTATTGAAGTGATTTCAAAATACATGGAGATCGATGTTGCCGGTCTGGATATTCAGATTACTCAGACGGAATCTGAAGGCGGAAACGGAATCGTTCCGGCTATCTATGCCAATATTCCGATCAAGGAGCTGAAGGCAGGCCGCTAGGAGGCAGTTATGTTTCGGGAGAAATATCAATTAAAAAATTATGCCTGGTTTTTACTTCTTGCCGTGGTAATCACCTGTTCTCTCGGTGTGGTTTTTATCAACAGCGCTGACAGCAGTTACACCAGAAAGCAGCTGGTGGGTGTGATCGTCTGCCTTGGTATCCTGGTGTTTTTGTCCTTTGTAAACTACAACTTTATCTGTGGTTTAAGCAATGTGTTATATGGGATAAACATTCTCATGCTTCTGATCGTCAGATTCGCAGGCGTGGGGGTAAACGGGTCCCGCAGATGGCTTAATCTGGGATTCACCAGGTTGCAGCCTTCCGAGTTTTCGAAGATCATCATGATCATTTTCGTGGCCATGTTTATCCAGGAACACATGGAGGATTTTAATGAGTTTAAAACCCTGGCCAAGCTGGCAGGACTGTGCGCGGTTCCACTGTTTTTGATTCTGGCGGAGCCGGATTTGTCCACTACTCTGGACATAACCCTCATCCTTCTGGCAGTAATCTTTGTGGGAGGACTGAGTGGCAAACTGATTCGAAGATGCATCATCATCTTTGTTCCTCTTTTTGCCCTTTTCATCTGGTACATACAGACACCCAACCAGGTTCTGTTGAAAGATTATCAGGTGACCCGTATCATGTCCTTTATCAATCCCTCCGAGTACGCGGATACCACAGCATATCAGCAGGGGAATT
>JBGVCE010000072.1:0-4679 GCA_045226235.1 Anaerobutyricum sp. | reverse complement strand
AAGGCAACCACTACACCTGCCAGCAGCATGGGCAGAAACATCCCAAGATAGTGGCCGGCTATTCCCATTTTACCTTCCAGAATCTCCACGATGGACCACTTGATGACGCCACCGTTGAAATACTGGTAGACCTTATCATGGGAGGCGGCAGGAATGGTGAAGATTGCATAGGTATAAGCTCCGATCAGCATGAATCCGGCCTGGCCTAAAGAGAAAAGTCCTGTAAAACCATTCAGCAGGTTCATGGAAGCCGCAACAAGGGCAAATATGGATCCCTTCTCGATTACTGTGATCAGCATCTTCATGCTTGATCCCGGACGGATCATAATATCGCCAAGATAAACCAGAAGCAAAAAGAGAGCGATGCATAAAACAGACAGGGCCGTTTTGAATTTGTTGTTAAGTTTTGTTTCCATGATGCCCTCCTCTCTATACCTTGTCCAGGTTCTTCTCACCGAAGAGGCCGGTAGGCTTAACCATCAGGATGATGATAAGCAATACAAAAGTGAAGGCATCAGAAAATGTGGTCCATCCGGCGCCTTTGATCAGGTTCTCACAGATACCGATAACGAAAGCGCCCACAACAGCACCCGGAATGGAACCGATGCCGCCGAATACAGCAGCGACGAAAGCCTTTAATCCCGGCATGGCTCCCGACATGGGGTTGATGCCGGTATAATTTGAAAAATATAAGATAGATCCTATGGAAGCCAGTGCGCATCCGATAACAAAGGTGACCGTGATTACTCTGTTGATGTCAATGCCCATGAGGGAAGAAGTCTCAAAGTCACGGGAAACCGCACGCATGGCCATACCGATCTTGGTATATTTGATCAGCATTACCAGAAGGGCTACTAATACGATAGTTAGCACCGGAGTGATAAGAGTAACCATCTTTGTGGTGGCAGAACCGATGGTAACCGTCTTCTGCAGCCAGGAGATGGATGGATATGTTTTTGTAAGACCGCCTGTAATATAAAGAGCAAAATTCTGCAGGAGGTAAGAAACTCCGATGGCAGAAATCATGATGGACATACGGGGAGCAGATCTTAGCGGCCGGTATGCCACCTTTTCAATCGTAGTTCCCAGTAAAACTGCGAAGATAACAACGATAATCGCAGAAAGCCACATCGGCAGAACGGTAACCAGATAAACCATGATCAGACCGGACCACATGAATACGTCACCATGGGCGAAGTTAATCAGTCTGAGGATACCGTATACCATTGTATACCCTATGGCGATCAATGCGTATTGCCCACCGACGGCAATTCCTGCCAGGATGTAAGGCAGCCATGTATGTATAATTCCCATAATATTATTCTTTCTTAACGATAAATGAATCGCGGGAAGCCGCGAGGCTTCCCGCTGTGTACCTATATGTATCTAGTATTAATTATATTACTCAGCAGTCTGCTTCTTCAGGAATTCCCACTGACCGGTTTCGGTGTTACATTTCTTAACGAAGGCTTCCGTCTTGTTGGCATCGCCTGTCTCGTTGAAGGAAACATCACCACATACCAGGCCGCTTACCTGAAGATCCGGAAGGGCTGCAAGTACATCTGCAGGATCGGTGGAGCCTGCTGCCTTAAGAGCTTCAAGGGCTACAAAGTATGCGTCATAACCCATGGCTGTAACAGCTGCCAGGTCTGTGTTGCCACCGTTGTTTGTCTTAGCATCCTTATCTTCGTCGAACCATTTCTTGATTCCTTCATCGAACTCAGGATTTCCACCTTCCTGATAGAAGGTAGTAACAACGATCTCAACGTTCTTTCCTTTTGCTGCGCCTGTGATAACGTTGGAATCCCAGGTGTCGCCTGCGAGGATCGGCATGCCCAGAGACTGAGCTTCTGCCTGGTCGATGATAAGGGCTGCTGCCTCTGTGGAAACAGGGCTGAAGAATACGTCACATCCTGCTTTCTTCGCGTTTGCTACGTAGGAAGTAAAGTCAGAGTTCTTATCCGGGAACTGCTCTTCCACCACTTCACCGCCGAGGGCTTTAAATGCCTCTACGAAGTAGTTAACCAGACCTACGGAATAGTCATCACCAAGTTTGGACAGACAGTATGCTTTTTTCATACCGTTTTCAAAAGCATAGTTTGCGAGAACCGTACCCTGGAAAGGATCCAGGAAGCAGATTCTGAAGTACTGTTCACAGTCAGCAGTAACCTGGGGGTTAGTACAGGTAACACCAACTGCCGGCATACCTGCATCGGCGAATACATCTGCTGCAGCGATGGATACGCCGGAACCATAAGAACCAAGAACGATGGATACATTCTGGGATACCAGGTTCTGAGCAGCAGTAACAGCCTTGGAGTTATCGGACTCATTATCTACGATAGCGAGTTCTACGTTGTACTCCTTGTCACCGATCTGTACGGTGGGCTGAACCTTGTTGGCATACTGGATACCCAGGGTCTCCTGCTTTCCGCCTGCTCCGTTATCGCCGGAAGCCGGTTCGAATACACCGATCTTGATGGTGTCGCCGGAACCTGAATCGCCGCTGCCGCCACATCCAACACAGAGTGTCAGTGCCATTGCGATCGTTAACATCATAGCAATTAGTTTTTTCATAACATTCCTCCTCTTCTTGATACTCTTAATGTAGTGATTTATCACTTTATAACGTTAAAATTATACACTGTTTGAGAAGAATATTCAAGCAGTAATCTGCTTATAGACAGCCGAAATCTATCATTGCCTTGCGCAGAGTTTCCTTATGGGCATCGGTGAGTTCCGTAAGAGGCAGTCTCGGACTTCCCACGTTGAATCCCTGCATGTTAAGAGCAGCCTTCACAGGAATCGGATTCACCTCGATGAAAAGCTGTTCCACCAAAGGCAGAGCCTTAAGCTGAAGGTCCAGGGCCTCTTTCCATTTGCCGGAAAGCCAGTACATAACCATGTCATGGGTTTCTTTCGGTGCCACGTTGGCAAGAACAGAAATCACACCGATGCCTCCCAGGGAGCAAACCGGGATGATCTGATCGTCATTGCCGGAATAAATGTCAAGTTTTCCCTCCGTGAGAGCCGCCAGCTTGGCTACCTGGCTGATATTTCCGCTGGCCTCCTTGATGGCAACGATATTCTCCTGGTCCCTGGCAAGTCTTGCCATGGTCTCCGGAAGAACGTTTGTCGCAGTTCTGGTGGGGACATTATAAACGATGCATGGAAGCTTGGTGGCGGAAGCAATCTTGCGATAATGTGCATAGAGGCCATCCTGGGTTGCCTTGTTGTAATAAGGAGTAACCAGAAGCAGTCCATCTGCCCCTCTCTTCTCTGATTCCTCGGACATCATGACCGCATGGGCTGTGTTATTGGATCCGGTACCCGCGATAACCGGAATCCGTCCCTTGGTAACCTTAACTGCGAAATCGATGGCATTCAGATGTTCCGGATCATCCAGCGTCGGGGCCTCCCCGGAGGTGCCGCATACGATCAGGGCGTCGGTACCGCCGGCAATCTGAGCCTCAATCAGTCTCTCCAGAGAATCAAAATTTATCTCTCCGTTTTCTTTCATAGGTGTAGCAAGGGCAACACCTGAACCTTTAAAGATTGTCATAACTATAAACTCCTTTCTTACTGTATTGCCATAATTTGTCAAAAGTAATTTTCGGTTGTTGATATATTTTCATGTTATAGTATAATTATAATCAATACTTGAGAAAAATACAAGTCAGCTATGTTATTTAATAATATATCTGTTTTTTTATACCTATAATTACCAGGAGGTCTTTTATCATGAAATATTTCGATTCGCAACCTGTGAACACCGGACGGCAGCCGGAGATGGATCTTTTTAAAACCATAGCTATCGTGTTTATGATCCTGTCTCATGTCATGATGGATCTGTGTGTTATGGATACATCCACCGCAAACGCTGCAAACGGAGGTGTGATTGATTATCTGATCCTCATCGTTGGAGCTCCGTGTTTTATGATCTGTATGGGTATCGGAATGAGGTACTCCAGGAACCAGACTCCCATAAAGAATATGATCAGAGGAGTCGGCTTGCTAACGGTGGGGCAGCTACTCTACCTCTTCAGAGATGCCTTTCCTAATCTGATTGCTTACTGGGCTACCGGCAGACAAATCTTTATCGCCAACTCTCTCCTGGTAATTCAGGCAGATATCCTTACCTTCGCAGGTCTGTCTTTCTTCCTGATCGCCTTATTTAAAAAACTGCGTCTGTCAGACGGGGCTATCCTGGCTTGTGCTTTCGGCCTTAACCTACTGGGGCTCTTATGCTGGTATGTCGTACAGCCACCGTCCAATTACCTTCTGAGCCAGGTTCTGGGATACTTTATCATAACCGATGCGGAAAGTTATTTCCCGGTCTTCTGTAATTTTGTTTTTGTTGCATTCGGCTATTTTCTGGGAGGATACTATCCAAGGATTATAGATAAAGATGGGCTCTCTACCCGCATCCTTTTGATCTGCGGACCATTTTGTGCCATCTACTACATATTAAGGATTCTTTTCCCCTTCCCCATCCTGCCGGAATTCGGATCTGACGCCCAGTATAGTATGGTACCCGCCACGGATGCCCTGGCCTCATGCCTCGTCAGCCTCTTTATCCTTGCTCTCCTCTATAAGATTTGCAAGCTTTTCAAAAAGGGACTGCCGGGATGGCTGGTCTATCCATCGGCCCACATCAACGCCTATTACTGCATAAGCTT